>JBGVOA010000241.1:0-15925 GCA_045126095.1 Christensenellales bacterium
ACAGCAAGCTCCGGAGTAACAACTCCAATTTGGACAAAATGACTCATTCGCGCACTTTGGAGTGCAGAACTTCACCGTATCTAACTGGACTCAGGATGCTGCGGTTGGAGGTTATAGGACAATGGTCACGCTGGATATCCCGGCCACTGATGAAAAAAGGATAGCCGTCATCCCGCTTGGCGTTGCAAACCAGGATAATGCAGGGCAGATAGGCTATGCTGCATGGCAAGGTGACAACATCATCCGCGTCGCAATGGCGACCAACACTATCCCTTATATAAAGGTGAGATACGTGATAATACGAAAAATATAAATGACTCTTTGCCGCGTATCGAGCAGACTGTCGCAACTACCGACGGTACGGCGGTCACCTATCATACGCTCACGACTCCGATGCGGCGCTACCTGCAGCGCGAGATCGTCGGATGCTGTACCGGTGGAGCTCACGGGACTGCCGTTATCCTCAACGTGATCCCGGAGTCCAGCACGAGCATCCGCGTATCCTGGTCGCAGGCCCTTCTCACGGGCAGCTCTGTAAGAGTCACCTTTATCTTTTACTAAGACGCCTTAGGCGTACCCTCTGGTTTTGCCCCATACGGTGATCCATGCATTATATTTGGTCGTCGAGCCATAGTTTGGGTCCACTCTGATGCTTTTTTGAGCGGGGTCATTATTGGTCAACACTACCGATACGGTATTGTTGTTATCGGTTGTGATCCCCCGGCCGTTTGCACTGTATACGTAGTCGATCCACGGACTGAGGGCGTATGTCGTCGCCGTCTGAGTCGTAAAAAGGATAAGCGTCAGCCCGCACAATGGGAAATCGCATTTCCACGCCCTAACGGCATTCGCAATCGTTATCTCTGTGAAGCAGTTCGCTAAAGAGTCATTTAACGACTTTACGTTCGCCGCGATGGACCCGGACACGTTGGGGTTTGCCTGCCGCGCGTCGAGTACTCTGCCAGCCACCGTGGTGGTGTTGTCGTTGACCGGAGCCTGCCATGTGCCGTCGCCCCGTAGGTAGTAGGTGTTCCGTCCCGCTGCCGGAGCAGGCACCAGGCCCTTCTTGCCTGCCGCGCTGGCGGAGGCGCCGGTGAAGGTCTTCATGATGTCCGCGCAGAATTTTGCAATCTTTCCACCGATGACCCTCATGGTGTCCCCGGCAGCCGGTACCGGATACTCAGCAATAGAGGCCGTGAAGGTGTCGACCACAGTATCCGACAGGTCGCCGCCGTTCAGGTCCACCTTGCGCCGCAGGTCCGCCACGGTGGCCGTGCCGGTATCGTTAACCACCATGGTCAGGCTGTTCGCGTTCTGCACGCTCATCTGGACATTGAATATAAAGGCAGAGGGGCTGTCCTGGTCATAGGCCGGCATCTCGTCCGGCGTTTCCGCTGTCATGACCGCGATCAGCGTCTCGGATCCTCCGGTCACCTGGCCGTAGATGCCGATGGTCTCCATCAGGTAGGCCTCGCTGATCCCGGTGTTGCTGAAGCGGGCGGAGGCCTGGACCACGTTGCTGCCGTAGACGGAGGCGTCCGTGATGTCGGTGGTCTGCTCGATCCCGGTCAGCGCCGTCAGAGTCGTGAGGTCGGTCCCTTCCGGGATTGCGACGGAGGAGGCCCGCATGGCGGTCCAGGTAAGCTCTGTCCCGGAGATAGCCTGGGCCAGAAGGCTCTGGCCCGCCGAAGTAATTACCGCGCCGTTATAAAGTCCCATAGTCAGTTACCTCCCGGGGAGATGGTCTGCTCGAAGGTCCTCGTCATCCTGCAGCCGCTGAAGACGTCGCTCGGGATGTAGTTGGTGACCTCCTGGTTTGCGTATACGTAGAGGTGGGTCGGCACCAAGTCGTTGATCACGTCATAGAGAAGATCCACGGCCCCGTACCGGTCCGATGTCACAAAGATCTTGATCCAGCACTCCCTGGCGTTGACCGCCAGGGTGTAGTCCTCCCCGAAGAGGTCCGTCAGCCGGTCCCGCAGATGCCGGACGGTATAGGGCGCAATCTGGGCGAGCTTCTGGATGATCCGCTCACGCCGGAAGTCGATCGTGTCACCGTACCGGACCGAGAGGTGCAGGAGCCGCTCCCACATCTGGATCGTGGCCAGGTCACAGGTCTGAATGAAAAAGTTCTGCTCGATCTGCTGGGCCGTCTGCTCGTAGCCGGAGAGCTCGACCGCGTAGCCCTGCATGATCGCGATGTACTCCAGGACCGGCTTGAACCAGTCCGGGAGCTGCCGCATGAGGATCTCATGCACGCCGTCGACCGTGTGGACGTTACTCACTGAGCGTCACCTCCCCGAGGACCGGGACCTGCTGCAGCGCAGCGGTCTCCGTGAGGGTCAGGTCTCCGGAGACGCCGTTCAGCGTGAGATCCGTGACGTTGACCACCTCCGGGACGGCCGCCAGGATGGCGTAGATGATCCGGGCCGCGTAGACAGTCACCGGATAGCTCACCTGGTGCGCGACCAGGGGATCTCCCCAGGACGCCGCCACGCTGGTGATGTAGTCGCCGATCGCCTCTTTGATCTGATCGCTGTAGAGCTCCAGGCCGTTGACTATGGTCCCGTTGAAGACGATCGTCGCAGAGACATCAATGCTGAGCTGGGTGGCGCTCTGGATGGTCACCGCGGCGCCGATCGGCGCGACGCCGTAGCCATTCGGGGAAGGCCCGACGCCGTTCTCGTCCGGCGGGCAGATCGTCTCCTGGACGGTCTGGACCAGTGCCGGAGACGCTGGCGTGAAGTCGTCCGCGATGATCGCGCAGAGCGTGGTCCCGCCGCCCTGGTACTGATTGGCCGGATAGATCTGCACGCCGCCCACGCCGGCGATCGCGAGGATCGCCTGCCGGTACTCGGTGATGTTCCCGCCATAGCCGGCAGCCCCAAAAGAGGCCTTGTACCGGACCCGCAGCGCGGCGTCCGTCTCCTCCTCAGCGCCGGGCGTGATCACGGTTCCGATCGTTGCGGACGTGAGTCCTGAGATCGCGGTCACCGGCAGGATCGGCCCTGTGTAGCTGTTGCCGATGATGCCGGGCGTCTCGCAGGTCAGCTCATAGACGTAGGCCGACCCGGAGGCGCTGATCTGGTCCCCGCTCGTAAAAATCACGGAGTCGGCGCCGTTTATGGTTTTAAAGGTTGAGCCCTCCGGGATCGGCACGTCAAAAGTGCCCTGCCGGACCGCAGAGGTCGCCGCGATCCTGGTGAGGCCCCGGTTCGCTGCCAGGTAGTCCAGATTCTCGCCGGTCGCGGAGTCCACGAAGGCCTCGCCCTGGATCTGCTGCAGGGCCAGCGCCAGGCCCTCCAGATACCAGGCGCCGGGGCCCAGGGCTGTCTGGATCAGAGAGCCCTCTCTTTTATCCAGGCGGTCGTCCACCTGCCCGAGCATCTGCTGGAGGATCTCCGCGTAGCTGTAGCCGCTGGAAAAGTCGATCATATCTGCATCACCTCCGAGATATCGCCGTAGACGGTATGCACCGCGAAGGTCACCGTCATGGAGTTGCCGTCCGTCCGGGAGAAGCTGAAGTCGTCCACGGCGCGGATCCTGTCGTCAGTGCTGAGCGCCTCCTCGATGAGCCGAGGGAGCTCCGAAACGATATACGCCTCGTCCTCTCCGACCAAATCGTCCAGCTCCGCGCCGAAGTTGGTGCTGTATATCTGCCAGCGGAAGCGCTCCACGCTGAGGGCGATTTCGACGGCCTGCCTCACGGCCTCCAGGCCATCGTCCATCCGGGAGACCTGATTCTGCTCCTTGTCGATCAGCCACGTCAGAGACGGCTGAGACGCCAGCACCAGCTCAGTGCCGAAGCCGGCGGATTCCGGAAGCGTTGCCATATGTTTCCTCCTTTACTGGGCCCTGGACAGGACCACGAAGCGCTGGCCGGCAGAGCACCGCAGCATGATCACGCGCTCCCCTGCCTGCAGGGGCCTCACGATCGGAACGGTCACCGTCACCCGGTCGCCATTGGAGTCCGTCGCCGTCACGGTCTCAGACCGGGCGATCACTTCAGACGTCAGGACGATCGCAGGCTCCGGGATCGGCTGCATCGTGGTTTCCAGCGTGATGCTGATCGGGGACGGCGTGACGACCGTTCCGAAGACCAGGTCCGCTGGCTTCGTTCCTTCCACGGTTTCCTGCACGATCTTGTGCAGGACATCGATCAGGTCGCCGCTCATGCCGCACCTCCCAGCTGGTCAAAGTTTTTGACCTCCACGGTCATCTTATGCAGTTCCCCGTCCCAGCTGTGTGTCACCTTCTCGGCCATCAGGATCCGGTTGACGCTCAGCACCTGCACGGACCGGACCAGGACCGGGAGCATCATGCCCGCCCGGATCCCGGTGATCCCCATGCTCTCGAGCTTCAACGTCTGGCTCACTCTGTTGTAGTACTTGAGATAGGCCGCGCAGAGCTGCGCGATCTGGGCCTCGTTCAGGTTCTCGTCCACCTTGTCGTAGTACTGCAGGAGGCCCCACTTCCGGATGCTCTCCGTGTCCTCGTTTACGTAGATGTCCGTCCGGCCCGTGGCCTTATTCGGCCGGGCCAGCTTCACCCGGTTATAGGTGTCGGAGTCGATGTCCCGGGTGTAGGTGTAGTCGGTCATCATGGAGCCGTCGCCGATGATCGCGGTCTGCATCAGGTCCTTCGCTTCCACAAGGGTCAGCGCTCCGCAGTTGTCGTAGAAGACCCAGATCTTCCCGGTCTGGTAGATCGTCTGGGCCAGGGCGTCGAAGATAATATCCAGGCAGCTCTCGTTCTCTTTGATCAGCGACGGGAAGACGTAGCCCGTCGCTGCCATGGGCCCGACGGTCAGCCCGAAGTCCGCTGCGATCTGGCGGATGATGCCCTCCAGGGGGAGGTTCACGAAGCTGTAGGAGGCCTTCGCTTTCAGGTACCGGAGCTGGTCATACGCCACGTAAGAGGTGGCACCGTACCGGTCCCGGGACGCCGTGAAGACGTAGCCAACGAAGACCACCTGCCCGTCGTCCGTAAGCCGGACCGTCGCGCCCTCCGGGATCGCGATGCCGGAGTCCTCGACGCCCTCGAAGCTCAGCTTCGCCGGAGCGTCGAAGCGCTGGGTGGCGAGCTCCGCACTCTTCAGGGCGTCGGTGTAGTCGATCCGGAGGCCCTCAGCCGTAGCTGCCACGAGGCTGATCATGATCCGCCTCCTGGGAAGCTCAGCTGGTCCTTCCGCATCCACCCGATGCTGCCGAGCCGGTACGGGCACGGCGCCCCGTCCTCGATTCTGGTGATGCTGGCCGTGAGACCGCTGGCCTCACCGACCTGCACCAGGCCGGTGCTGTCGCTGTAGTAAGGCCCACTGATCTGGACCGACGCACCCACCACCAGAACGTCGCCCTCCACGGGGCGGACGGTGTCAGCGGCCACCACCAGCACCGCGTCCGAGCTGGATCCACCCGGACCTGCAGAGGATCCGCCTCCGCCTGAGAGGGCCGCGCCGGGGCCGGTCGTACTGACGACCGTCAGCTGCTGCACGCCGTAGCTCCGGATCTCCTGGAAAGTCACGGAGTAGTAGAGGTCATCCGGCTCGCCTCCCTTGTCCGTGCAGGACCACTCCGAGATCACGCACCGCATATTGGTGTCGTAGTCGCTGGACCGGGAGATGATCAGCCGACACTTCGATCGCTTCTTCCAGGCCTTCTCGAAAGCCTTCGCCAAGGTCCGCACGCTCCGGTAGTGATCCACGTAAGGATCCAGCGGAGAACCTGGGAAGAAGCCGGACCAGGAGATCTCCCGGAGCCCCGGCTTCTGCGGGATCAGGATCTCGCCGACCCCGACCACGTTTTCCTTCTGATCGACCGTGGTATGCTTCACCTCGATCTCCTCGGGATTGACCGGCAGCGAGTACTTCCGGCCCCCGAGTTTTACATAGATTTTTGTCTCGGGATTCACTGGTACCTCCTCCGCGGAACAGGAACAAACGGAACAAAAAGAACACTAGACTCTTACGCGCGCGTACGCGCTCACGCGCCTCGCGCGGGCGCGTATTATATAAAATAACTTTTTACTTCCAATAAAAATTTTGTTCTATTTGTTCTTTGTTCCACTTTTTAGCCATGGGCGACCGCCGTGTGGGCTGCCTGCTGCTCGATCAGGAGCACCTTCAGCCGGTCGGCGATGTCCTGAGAGGTCAGGTTCTTCGCTGCGCTCTCCGGTATGCTGACCGAGATCTGCGGCGCCAGGGTCTGCAGCTCGATTCGGTTGATGTATCGCTGCTCAGCCAGATCCCGGTAGAGCTTCAAGTCCTCGTCGGACAGCTTGCATTTGTCGACCTTCTTCACCTTGTCGACGCTCCCGACGTTGCCCTTTCCGCCGCTCCCGGCTCCCGCAGCATCTCCCATGGTGCTGGCCAGGTCCGCCTGGGATCCCAGCAGGTCCTCGATGGATCCGCCGCCCATCAGATCTGTCACGTCTCCAGACAGCCCGCTGAAGGCGCTGAGCAGGTCGCTCTGTACGCCGTCGCCCCAGGCGGCGCCCTTGTCGAAGCCCTGGCTGAAGGCCTCGCCCATGCTGACCGTCTCGAAGCGCCCCAGGCTCACGGTCTGGACTGCTTCGGGCTTCAGACTGTCGAGAGAGTCTGCGATGCCCTCGATAGCTGACGAGAGGCTGGTGTCGACACTCGCGGCCCCGATCGTGCTGACCGTTGACAGGTTCACGCCCGGGATCTGGTTTATCGCGTTGATCAGGCCGTTGATGCCGCCGATCGCGGCGTTCGCGCCGCTGATAAAGGCATTCGCGATCGCGTTCGCGGCGTTCTCAGCTCCACGGACCACACTCGCGAAGGCTCGGACCGCGCCGGAAGCGAAGCCCAGGACAGCGGTCTGGATATTGAAGACCATCGTGTTCCACCCGTTCGCGATCATCTCCGCGCCGGTTAAGAAGGCATTGGCCACGATGGCGAGGGCGTTGGCGATCACGCTGAAGCAGCCCACGGCCACGCCTGCGATGTCTCCGAAGACCGTGTGCCCTGTCGCGGCCAGGTTGTGGAAGACCGCGATCAGGACTCCCACCACAACGACGGCGGCGATGATCGCGCCCACCACCCACATGATGGGGCAGGCTGCCAGGGCCGCATTAAAAGCGGACTGTCCTGCAGCGGCCGCAGAGGTTGCCGCGGCGTGGATGGAGCTTGCTGTTGCCGCTATCCCGGTTATGGCCGCGTGTGCCGCAGTAACGGCCGTCGAGATGCCCGTGGCGGCATTATATGCCACGATGCCGGCAGTCAGACCGCCGATGATAGGCCCGAGTACTTCCATGTGATCTGCCACGAAATCCACCGCGCCGCCGAGCATCTCGAAGCCTCGGCTGCCGATCTCAGCGGCGACCGTGATCCCGCGGGTCACGGTCTGCATGGCCGCATCGAAGCGCGGGCTCGTGACAGCGTCCGCGATCATCTGCCCGAGCGGCTGGAAAGCCCTGACGCCCACGTTCCGGACCTTCTGGACTGCGTCGCCGAAGGTCAGCGGCATGGCGTCAAACTGGGCGTTGATATCATCAGCGGCGCCGATGATGGCACCCTTCACGATGTTCGCCGTGATCTTGCCCTCGCTCGCGAGGTCCTTGATCTTCCCGATCGGCTGGCCCATGTAGTCCGCGATCCGCTGCACCAGCTGCGGTGCGTTGGCGAAGACAGTGTTCAGGTCCTGGCCTTTCAGCGTTCCGGTGCTGAGGGCCTGCGTTAAGTTGTACATGGTGGACGCGATGCCGGTGGCATCGGTCCCGGCGATCTTGAATTGCTTCTGCAGAAGCTCCACGAAGCCGGTGGCCTCCTGGATGCTGCTGAAGGTGTCGCCGGTCTGAGCCTTCAGGCTCGCCACCGTTCCCATCATCTCCTGGTAGCTCCCGCGGGATCGCTGCGCGGCCTCGTAGATCTGGCGCTGGACGTTGGCGGTCTCCGCCAGGTCGCCGGTGATGTTGTTGATCCGGGTCTGAGCCATGGACAGCTCGTCCGAAAAGTTCAGCATCCCCCGGATCGCCGCGAATCCGCCCAGCGTGGCCAGGAGGCTCTTCACTTTTCCCGCCAGCTGGTCCACGCCAGAGGCCGCCGTGCGCGTCGCCTGGGCGCCCTGCTGGCCCATCTCAGCCATGCGGCTGCTTGCATCCTGGATTACCCGGGTAACCTCTCCGAAGGCCTCCTCCAGGCTGTCTGCGGACCGGTTAACCCGATCCGCCATACTCTGACCGGCCTGCCCCGCAAGGCGGAGCGACGTGCCGAGGGCGACAGCTCCGTGAGAGGCGGCATTAAAGGCGCCGATCGACGTGGTCGCCGCGTAGGCCGTACTCCGCAGCGCCACGTCGGTGTTCCCGGCAGCTCCGGCGAGGCCCAGGAGTGCCGTGTCCAGGCCGTGGGCAGATGCCGCTCCGCGCCCCAAGCCGGCGCTTGCCGCCTCGGCCGATCTCACTGCGGCGCCGGCCATCTCGGCAGCGCTGGTGGCTCCGGTAAAGGCCGTGGTCACAGCTCTGAGCGGAGCTGTCGCCCTGTCGACGATCTCGAGGGCCTCACGTATCGCTGCCATAGTCTCACCTCTTTCTGCTTTGCATCTCCTTCGTCGCCATGGCCCAGCAGAGGGCCTGCTCCTGGCTGCTCATGGCCGCCACGACGGACGGAAGGATCCCATGATTCGCGAAAAGATAGTAGGCGAGTGCGACCTCGCGGTCGTCGCCGTTTACGAGTTTTTTGCTTCTTCCTCTTCCTCTTCAGGCGGCTGGATCGAGAAACCATTCAAGGTCATGATGGCTTCCACCAGCTTCGCGGTCTCCCCGGAGAGGAGCATCTTCCCCGGAACCTCCAGCGGATCCAGGGTGCCGTACGCCTGGCAAAGCTCAGCGTCCCGGAAGTCGGGCTGCACCGTGCAGGCCACGATCAAGGAATTTGTGTATTTCTGGTCGTCCTGGTACTGGATCCGGCGGCCGCGGACCATGTCCACCTTCTGGGCCTTCTTTACCAGGGCGTCGTTTTCTGCTTGAGAGATCGTCCGGATCTTAAAGGGCACCGGCTTCCCGTCTTCCTTGAAGCGGTCGGAGATGATGATCTCCTTCGTGATGTCCATCGGCTCCGGATGTAAAAAAGCGCTTAAAACTCCCATTGTGTCCTCCTCCTAAAAAGTGAGCGGGGCGACAGTGCCGCCCCGCTTGGGTTGTACTAGCGTCAGACCCCCAGCGCCGCCGGAGCGTGGAAGGCCTGCAGGACCTCCACGTTCGTGAAACTGAAGCCGACCTCCTCCTCGAGCCACTCGGCGTCCGCGTCGAGCATTGCGATCGGGACCTTCGACAGCTTGACGTTGTAGAGGGCCACCACCTGCCGACCGACGGAGACACTCGGGTCGTCGTTGTCCACCTGGATCGTGAAGTACGGCAGCCTGCCAGTCTTCAGGTAGGTCTGCAGCATTTCTACGAAGACTGGGGTGCCGTAGTAGATCGTCATGGTGCCGGTCATGGTCACGCCGGTGGTCTTCTTCTGCACCAGGGTGGTGCCGACGACTTTGAAGTCGCCCTCCTGGAATTCGGCGTCGGTCTGGAGCTTCTTCAGACTGAAGAGCTCCTGGTTCTGGCCGTTGATCGTGAGAAAAGCCCGGCCGCTCTTGCCGTTCAGCGCGTCGCGCTCAAGTAAAAAGCTCATCCTTTACCTCCTTTCTCACTCTGCCGCCGCTGCGGAGATATTGGCATCCACGGTGACGGTCACGTACACCTTCTCGATGGCGTCGACCGGCTGGATCCCGATGTTGATCACCACGGCGTCGATGGAGTTGCCCGGGAGAACCTCCACGTCGTCTGCGCTGAAGTTCTGGATCCCGGAGTTCGCCAGCATCTCATTGCAGTAGCCGATGATCCAGGCGCGGAGCAGGCTTCTGCCGCTGTCGTTGTTGTCGACCTTGCCGATGTAGTAGCCGGCGAAGTGCTCGTAGATGTCATTGCACAGCTGCATCACCACGCGCATGACCCGGTTCTTCTTAAACTCGGCTCCCTTGGTGGGCGTCACCGTGGTCAGGGTGTCGATGTCAGTGCAGATCCGGACCAGGCCAAAGTTGTCGATGATCGCGATCTTCCCGGAAGTGATCAGGGCCTCCGCCTGGGCGTCGGTGAGCTTCGGGCTCGCCGCGATCGCGGTCGGGTGCTGGGCATAGGTCAGGGACTGATAGTACATCGCGCCAGCCTCGGATCCTGCCACCCACCAGACGGCCTGCTGAGCCGTGAGGGCGGTGCCGTCCGGCAGCACGTAGCCGTTGCCGGGGCTGATCACGTACTCGCTGTTTGCTGCAGTGTCGCCCACGACCAACTGGCACTTGTGCCCGAGCTGCTCGTTCATTCGCTTGATAAAGGCCACGTAGGCGTCAATCACGGTCTGTGTGCTGCCGTCATAGGCCAGCACGTCGAAGGCGTAGGGCTCGACAGCAGTCAGGAAGGCCGCGTCGTCCGCAGCTGCGACAGTTGGATCCACGCCGCCAGTGAGGGCGGTGCCGGCGTTAGCTTCCAGGGCTCCGGTGCCGGAGAAGTCCACCCAGTCGTTGCTGACCAGGTCTGCCACGGTGGCGCCCGTCTGGGTGTCCACGACTCTGCCGTCCACCACGGTGGAGACGTCAAAATCAGAGCCGCCGTCCGGGTCAGCGGTCACGATGACCGAGATGTCGTTGCCCCTGACGCCGACGTACTTCGCGGTCGCGGTCAGGTTGCTCCCGACAGTCGCGGTGGCCTTCACGCCGCCGGTTCCGATGTAGCGGTAAAGCAGGATCTTGGTGGGTCCTGCGGTGACGTCGGTCCCGCGCATCATCTCGCGCAGGAAGAGCGCCTGGTCCGCGCTCAGGTCGTAGCCGATCGCGGGTGTCATGTCAGTCCCGGGGATGATCTCCACGATCTCACCGGGAGCGCCCCAGCTCAGGGCCTTCGCGATCGCCACGGTGCCGCGGCTCCCGACGCTCGCGTTCGCGCTGGGCTGAGACTTGACGTTGATATAAACGCCCGGCAGGATCTTGTTCTGGCTCGTCCAGATTCCTCCAGCCATATTCTCATTCCTCCTTCTTCAGTACGGCGTCAAGCGCCGCGAGAGCCTCGGAGAGCGTGTACTCCGGGGCGGTTAAGATTACACGCGCGAAGTCCTGCTGATACCCGGAGAGGGCCTTCGACCGCAGGAGCCGCGCGGTGCTGTACTTCACTTCGGGCGCGGCCGCAGGGGCCACCGCCTTCTTATCCTTCGACTTCGACATTGTTCTCCTCCATGGTCTGCATCAGGACTTCGGTGACCGGAAGATGCACCCGCGCCGGGATCCGGAGCTTGTAGTGCAGCTCCTGGTCCTCAATGCTGTACGTCCGGTCCTGCGTGTGCAGCGGGATCATCTCGGTGCCCTCCGTGCCGTCCGTGTACCAGACCACGTCCAGCATCTGGTCCAGCCGGTCCGCGATCTCCCAGAGCGCCGCCTCTGCGTCCGGCAGATCTCTCTGCTGGACGTAGACCACGTCGAGGGAGATGTCCCGGCGGTCGACTTTGTCGATCTGGTCCGCAGTCGTGGAGGGCATCAGGAAGACGAAGAAGCAGGGGAAGTGGGTGGCGGCTGTCGGCGATCCGTAGACCGGGACCCCGGGCCACTCGGCGCCCAGCATGAGCGCCACGCTCGAGATCACCTGACCGATGGAATAGATCATGACAAAGCCTCCCTCACCTTCTGCTGCAGCATCCGCCGCACCGTATCGCGGTAGACGCCGATGGCCTTCTCCTTCATGTAGAGCCCTGGGACATACTGGGTCTTGGTTCCGACTACCAGGCCGCCGTCTCCGTCAGGCTTCCCGACGAGCTGCCCGCCCTCGATGGCAAGGTGGCTCGTGAAGTGCTTGTCCACCCTGTGGCCGTCGTTGACGTAGCTCGCGTACTGCTGGAGGTTCGCCAGCAGGGTCTTCCCGCGGTTCGGAGTCGTAACGGAGTCCGTCGCCCAGGCCTGGGCCATATCCCCGGTCCGAAGGTGCGGCCCGGCAATCTTTGCCCCGCCGTTCGGCGGCGTGCTCTCCGCAGCCTTCTCCACCGCCGCCGTCGTCGCGGTCTCTGCGACCTCGTCGATGATGGAGGGGATGTCCTGCTGAGCTCGTCTCAGCTCTGCCAGGCGCTTCCGCATCTGGGATCCAAAGCTTGACATCAGGTCCCTCCGTTCACGTTGTCTGCCTGCAGGCCGACCTCCATGTGCTCGAGGCCCGTCAGAGCCCCGCCCACAGGGTCGAAAAACTGCTGCGGCTGACTTGCGATGTATCGGACCGGGGTCGCCCCCCGGCCCAGTGCTCCCCCTCTTGTGATCAGCAGCTCGTCTCCTGCCCGAATGTCCGTCCCGACAGGGCAGGCCATCTTCTCGGCCCGCCGGACCTGAGCCGCTCCGCGGTCCTGCACCAGGTTCCCGATCTGGGAGCTGTAGACCCGGCAGGGGATCCCCTGCCCGACCTGAGTCCGCGCCTGCTTCGTGAGGCCGCCGGAGGCGGTCTCCTGCAGCCGGTAGACGTCCACGAGGTCCGTGTACCAGGTACCAAACATCCGCAGCACCTCCTCAGATCACGTACATCCCGGCCAGACCGATCATCCGGGCCATCGTGGCAAGCTGGGCGCCGTAGCGCGTCGCGTTCCAGGTGCCCCACCGCTCGGTCGCGGCGTTTATTGCCGTGTTGTCGTAGCTGACCGACGTGTCGCCCATGCTGGCGCTCTTGACGGTGCCCGCGTTGGCCGCCTTGGCCGCCGCTGCTGCAGGCGTCGAGCCGTCAGCGTATGTCTGGAGCCTGAGGGCCGTCAGGTGGGCCGTGTAGAGTCCCACGGCGTCCCTCCAGTCGGATCCCCAGACGCCGGGTGTGACAGCCGCGTTCGCGGCCTCCACGTACCGGTCAAGCGTTGCCGCCGGGATCATCGGCGTGTAGGTGGCCACGCCGTCGGTCTCGGTCTTCACAAAAAACTCCGGGAAGTCCTGCTGGAAAAGCTCAGCGGTGTACGTGCCCTTGTCTCCTGCCTGCGGCAGGTTCGCGGCCGTCGCCTTCGTCGCTTCAAACAGCGGGACCATGGGGTTCGCCGGGACCCCGGTGATTGGCCACATATCGCGCCTCCTTACTTTTTGCGGGCTGCCTTCTTCTTCGGGGCCTCAGCGTCCGGGCGGATATCCGCAGCGGCCTCAGCCTCCTCTGCCGCGGCGTCCGCAGCGTAGAGCGCCGCGTCCTTCGTGGTGACCGGCGTGGAGACCCAGCCGGATTTAATCGCGCCCTGGATCAGCGGGTGCTGAGCAGCCGCGTCCGGAATCTCGCCGATATAGTCGCGCGGGATCCGGATGAAAGACCCGTCAGGCAGCGGGACCTCGAAGCTCCTTTTCGATACGATGAACATCTGTGTCCTCCTTTTGTGCATGAAAAAGGCGGCCCTCTCGGGCCGCCTCAGCGGTTACCAGATCAGACGCCGTCCACGTACCGGATGGTCTCCTTGTAGAAGATCTCGGTCTCGGAGATGTTGCCGGCGTACGCGGTGTCGTAGGAGAAGCGCTCCGCGTTCGGGGTGGTCATGGCTCTGGTGAGCGGGACCAGCTCATCCACGGCCACATAGCGCTCCTTATTGCAGTAGACCACCATACGGTCGACGCCGCCGGCTCCGGCGCCCTTGCACCAGGCAGTCGCGCCGATGAAAAGATCCGCGCCGTTCTTCGCGGCCACGTTGTTCTCCAGGAGGAAGGTCAGGATGGTCTTCTCGGCCAGCTGCCCGATCCGGGTGGTTGCGAGGTAGTTGTACTGCTCATAGGGCAGCAGGATGTGGTTCGGGATCGCGTCGAGGTCGTACTCGGCAGCGGCCCAGGCAGCCAGGATGGCGCCGTTGATGTCCGCCAGGATCTGGTCCGGGGTCAGGGCGGAGAAGTTGCCGGTCGCTGCGCCAATGGTGACGTCCGGGTCATTCAGCAGGCCGGTGGTACCGTAGCGGGCGAAGCCGGCATAGACGTTTTCGTCCATGTGCTTGTCGTAGGCGAGCCGCAGGCCGTCACGGAGCAGGGTGTCGATGTTTCTGCCGGTGAGGTTGCCTCTCTGCATATCGACCCAGAAGACGCGGGTGCCCGCGCTGATCACGTGGGTCTTGTAGAGATCCTTCCCGAAGTTCGCCTGCACCAGCGGGATGCCGTCGGTAGAGGCGGACTGGATCAGGCCGTCGCCGGATCCGCCGGTCAGGCCATAGCCCACGTTCATAGCGCTGACGTACTCAGCCCAGCCGCCGCCGACTCTGATCGGGACGTCGCGGGTGTAGGTGTAGGAGGTCAGGGGAGTCCTGACCAGCATGTCTCTCTTCTCAAGCTCAGACACCAGGAAGGCCTGGCCGGATGCAATACCGGCGGCGTCCATGGTGATCGGCTTCGCAGTATCTCCGCCGGCGAAGCCGAGCGGGAAAGTGCCCATAGACTTAAAAGCCATAGCTTTCTCCTTTCTTCTTCACGCGTCAGGCGTGCAGGGTGGTCAGGATCCGGACCTCGGCGACGCCGTTGGCATCCGCCGCGCCCTTCCACTTGACGTTGGTCAGCTTCACAGAGTTGGCGCCGTCAGCGGCAGCCTCGAAGCCGCCCACGACGGCGGCCGGGATGGAGGCATTCGCCGCGACGCGGAGATAGACGTCACCGTCCAGAGCGGGCGTGCCGTTCTGACAGATCACGTTCGCGCAGCCTCTCTTCAGGACCGGGACGGCATCGTTTGCGACGTAGCTGCCGTCGTTCTGGTTGAGGTAGCTGGTGGCGCTCTTGGTCTCGCGGAGCGCGATGCCGACAAAGTCAGCAGCGGTCGCAGAGCTTCCGGGGACGGTCACCGCTCCGGCGGTGCCGTAGACCACGCCCTGGCCGAAGACGATGGCGCCTCCCGCCGGGTGGGTGTCGATGATGGTGTCAGGCTGCCGGGAGTAGGATCCCGCGTAGCCGTGCAGCATGGTTTTTCCAATGACCTGTGCCATGGTCAGACCTCCTTCTTCTTCAGGTGAGGATTCCGGGCATCATAGAGCGCCTGGACGGCGTCCAGATCGGCGGCCGGGGTCCTCTGGTTCTTCTTCGCGTTCGCCTGGGCGGCCTTCGCCACCTTGGCGGCGTCGCTGACAGGCTGCTTCTTGCCGGTGGTGACCAGCAGCAGGGCGTCGGAGACGGCCTTCCGCTGCTTCTCATCGGTGATCTGGGCGATCGGAGCTCTCAGGGCAGTGATGATCTCCTTCGCGGTGGCAGCGTCCATGCAGCCTGCTCCGGCGGCCTCTTCGTCCATCTCCTCAGCGGGGACGACGTGGGCTTCTTCTTCGTCCGCAGCGGGGTCTTCCGCCTCTTCAGCGGGCTTCTCATCGCCTGCGGGCTCCTCACCGTGCAGCTTCTCCTCGATCAGATCGAGAGCAGCCTCGATCGGATCCTCGTCAGCGGGCTTCTCCTCCTCGGGTGCCTTCGGAGTCAGCATGGCGATCAGCTGATCCAGCTTGCCGCCCACTCCGTCAATGCTCTCGAAGAGCTTCTTCTGGTAGTCGGTGTCCTCATCCGCTGCGGGTGCAGGCGCCGGCTGCTCTTCCGGCTTCTCGCCCTCAGCAGGATCAGCGTCAAGCGCGTCTGCTGCGTCCTCAATGAGCTCAACGATATCGTCGATATCGGGCTCGTCAGCATCGAAAACGGTTGCAATGTCTTCAAGAACGTATTCGATAGCTTCAAGATCCTTGCCCTTGGCGGAGTCAATCGCCTCTGCGTAGTCATCAAGAAGCCCCACTATGTAGTCCTGATTGATGGTGAGAGTCTGGCTTCTGCCCGATCTTTCCTCGCCCAGAACCTCAAGCTTGGAGTAGCTGATCTGCGCGTCCTTTGCCATTTCGGACTTTTCAAAGACTTTCATCAAGAACTCGTAAGCTCTTTCATATTCCTTGCTTACTTCCTTGGGCTCGGTAAATCTTTCGACCGCGTCGCAA
>JBGVOA010000242.1:0-2289 GCA_045126095.1 Christensenellales bacterium
CCCGCCGCGATGACCACGCCATCTGCCCCGGCCTTCGCCTTTGCCAGCGCCAGGCCCTCCGCCAGCGTCTCCGCCGGGACGGCCTTCGCGCCCAGCGCGTTCAGGTGCGCCGCGTACTCCGCCGCAGGCATTGCCCGGGGCGTGTCCGGCGTAACCGTCACGATCTCCCGCGCGATGTGTACCATCTGGCCCAGCATCTCCGGCTGCAGCTTGTCGCTCAGCACGCCCGTCAGCAGCACCCGCCGCCAGTCGGGTAAAAAGTTATCCACATATTGTACCAGCGCGTCCACACCCTGCGGGTTGTGCGCGCCATCAATGAGCACATTCCCCGCCCATTCCAGCCGGGCAGGCCAGACCGCCTCCGCAATGCCCTTGCGGACGGCCTCCTCCGGGATGCTCACGCCCTGCGCCACCAGCGCCTCCACCAGCGCCAGCACCGTCATGGCGTTGCGCTGCTGGTACTGACCGGGCAGGCCGATGCGCACATCCTCCCAGCGTCGCCCCAACTGATAGGTCGCGCAGGAGCCATATGCATCGCCCTCCGCGCGGAGGATGGCGCTCTCGTCCAGCTGCGTGAGGGGCGCATTCAGCTGCGCCGCCATTTCGGCAAAAACGCGCTGCACGCCCTCCTCTGCCGGGTAGCACACCACCGGCACGCCGGGCTTGATGATGCCCGCCTTCTCGCCCGCGATGGCCTCCAGCGTATCGCCGAGGAAGCCCATGTGATCCAGGCCGATGGCGGTGATGGCGCACATGCAGGGCCTGACGATGTTCGTCGGGTCGAGCCGTCCGCCCATGCCGACCTCAATGATGGCAAAGTCGCATTTCTCACCCCAGAAGGCCGCCAGCGCCAGGGCCGTGCCCATCTCAAAGGGGGTTACGAAGTCGCCCTGGGCCTCGAGGGCCTTGGCCGCCTCCACCAGCGGATTGCCGTACTTCACCATCAGATCGTCCGTCAGCGGCACACCGTTCAGGCGGATGCGCTCCTGATAATGCTGCAAAAAGGGCGAGGTGTACAGTCCGACACCATAGCCCGCCGCCTTCAGCACCGCCGCCAGCATCGCGCAGGTGCTGCCCTTGCCGTTGGTTCCAGCGACATGGACGACCTTCGGTCTGCCCGGAGCCGCCATGTCCACCCCCAGCGCGCCCAGCAGCGCTAGCACGTTGCGGTGGCCGTTCTTGCTTCCGGTCTGATAGCTGCCGTGGATCGCATCGATCACCTGCTGCGCATTCAGCATGGCCACACCTCCCCATTTTGTATTAACCTGTATATTATAGCATATCGCGGCGGATGTTGCAATCCCGGGAATTCAACCGCCGCACCTTGCCAAACCCCACAGCCCATGCTACAATGGCAAAAACGGAGGGATGCAGCATGAATCATATTTCTTTGGGCTCGACAGATCTGAGCGTCAGCGCGCTGTGCATGGGTACCGTTTCTTTCGGCAGCCACATGGATGATAAAGCCAGCTTTGGGATGATGGATCATTTTGCATACCTCGGCGGCAATTTCCTGGACACCGCCCGGGTGTATGCGGACTGGCTTCCCCTGGTGGAAAAGCAGGCGAGCGAAAAGTGCATCGGACGCTGGCTGAAGGCGCGCGGCCTTGAGGAGGAGATCCTCGTCGCCACCAAGGGCGGTCATCCGCCGACGGACGTCCCCGGCGGGCCGACGATTTCCAAAGCGGAGCTGACCCAGCAAACTGACGACAGCCGCCGGAACCTGGGCCTGGACACGCTGCCCCTGTATTATCTCCACCGGGACGATCCGGCGCTTCCGGTGGAGCAGATCATGGATGTGCTGTTCACCCTGCAGGACAGGAAAGCCGTCCGGCACATCGCCTGCTCCAACTGGCGCGCCAATCGCATCCGCGAGGCCAACGCCTACGCTGCCAGCTGCGGACGACCCGGCTTTGCTGCCGTATCGAACCGCTGGAGCCTGGCTCGGTGCGTCAGCGGCGTTGGTGGCCCCACCATCGTCCTGACAGACGATGAGCTATACCGCATGCACCAGGAAGAGGCGCTCCCCCTGCTGCCCTTCACCTCCATGGCAAACGGCTATCTGTCCAAGCTGGCGGAGGGCCGCCCTGTATCCCCCGGAATCCGGGCGCAATATGACCTGCCGGAGAACGACGCCATCGCCCGTCGCGCCAGGGAGCTTGGCCATCAAAAAGGCATGAGCGTGGCGCAGGTGGCACAGTGCTTTTTCTATGCACAGCCCTTCCAGGTCATCCCCGTGATGTCCTTTTCCACCCTCGTGCAGATGGAGGAGGCGGCGGCAGCCACCCG
>JBGVOA010000243.1:0-32168 GCA_045126095.1 Christensenellales bacterium
AATTCCTTTTCTTCTGCCAGGCGGGAAAGAAGATCGCATTCTTCGCCGTTTTTCATCTTTGCTGTTGCCTCCATGGAGCATCTGCGAATGATTTCGTGGATCTCCTGACGGTTGCCGCCGCGCTTCACCGCCTCCATCATCAGGTTTTCTGTCGCAATGAACGGCAGATATTCCCTGACGGCTTTCTCAATGATCTTCTCATTGACCCGAAGCCCATTGGTCACATTCTGCGCAAGGCGCAGAATTGCATCACAGCAAAGGAAGCCCTCCGG
Organism: Christensenellales bacterium; assembly: GCA_045126095.1. Classification (GTDB taxonomy): domain Bacteria; phylum Bacillota; class Clostridia; order Christensenellales; family Aristaeellaceae; genus UBA11524. The sequence continues at coordinate 273 of JBGVOA010000243.1, forward strand.
GAGTGAAAGACGACGGTTTGCCGAGTCGTCCAGCGTTCTTTCCAGCCATTGCGTCGATGCGGTCATCGGTGCGTTCATGGCATCCGCCATCAGGTAGCGTGCAAGGGAGCAGATCCGCTCGCAGCGCATGGGATTACGCTTGTAGGCCATGGCAGACGAACCGATCTGATTCTTCTCAAAGGGTTCTTCTATCTGACGGTCGTGCTGCAAAAGCCTGATGTCGTTTGCCATGCGGTAGCAGCTCTGTGCCACAGAGGAAAGCGCGTTCAAGATACGACTATCCACTTTGCGGGGATAGGTCTGACCTGCCACGTCAAAGCATTCGTCAAAGCCGAAATCTGCTGCGATCATGCGGTTCATCTTGTCGATTTTCGATGCATCGCCTTCAAACAGATCCACAAAGCTGGCTTCGGTTCCGGTCGTTCCGCGGCAGCCGAGGAACCTGATATTGCTGATGGCAAAATCAATCTCCTGCAGGTCCGATAGGAAGTCCTGCAGCCAGAGGGCGGCACGCTTGCCGACCGTTACGAGCTGCGCCGGCTGGTAGTGCGTGTAGCCCAGTGTGGGCAGCGCGTTGTACTTCTCAGCGAAATCCGCAAGGTTCGCCATAACGCCCAAAAGCTCTGAACGCAAATACGTCAGAGCATCCCGGAACATGATCAGATCGGCATTGTCTGTGACATAGCAGCTGGTAGCGCCCAGATGAATGATCCCTGCCGCAGCCGGTGCAGCCTGTCCGTAGGCGTAGACATGGGCCATGACATCGTGGCGCACTTCTTTTTCGCGCCTGGCCACACAATCGTAGTCAATATCTGTGATGTGGGCGGTCAACTCATCCACCTGCGCCTGGGTGATCGGAAGCCCCAGCGCCATTTCTGCCCTTGCCAGGGATACCCACAGCCTGCGCCAGGTCTGGTATCTTGTATCGGGTGAAAAAAGGCCCAGCATATATTCGGAAGCATATCTTGATGACAAGGGGGATTCGTATCGGTTCGTCATGCTTATTCTCCTCTTTATCGGATGATGATGCTGTCTCGTTCGGGGCCTACCGACACATACCTGATGGGACAGCCAATCTGTTTTTCAATGAATGTCACGTATTCCTGTGCAGCCCTGGGCAGGTCATCCCAGCTCCGCGCACCGGAGATGTCGCATTTCCAGCCGTCGAAGTATTCGATGACCGGCCTTGCCTTGTTCAATGCTGCCGGAAACGGAAAATGGTCAGTTTGTTCGCCATCCAGAAGATAATGCGTGCAGACCGGTATCTTTTCCATATAGGACAGTACATCCAGCTTGGTCAGGGCAATGGCGGTTGCCGCCTGCACTTCAACGCCATACCGGGTCGCCACAATGTCCATGGGGCCAACCCTGCGGGGACGCCCCGTTTTGGCGCCGTACTCAGCGCCTGCCTGGCGAAGGGCTTCGGCTTCAGCGCCGGACATTTCGCAGACAAACGGGCCTTCGCCCACGCAGGTGGAATAGGCCTTTACCACGCCGACCACATCATCAATCCTGGCACTGGGTAAGCCTGAGCCGATGGGAGCATAAGCTGCGATGGTGTTGGATGAGGTGGTGTAGGGATAGATGCCATAATCCAGATCCCTGAGCGAGCCAAGCTGCGCTTCAAACAGAATGCACTTGCCGTCTGCCTGGGCTTCCCGTAGGAATGCTCCAGTGTCACAAACGTAAGGCTTGATTCTCTCGCAGCAATCTTCCATCCACGCTTCCAGCATGGCCATCGTATAGGGTTTTGCGCCGTATACCTTTGCCAGGGTCAGGTTCTTCCATTCCATCAGGTCTGCAAGATGCACTTTCAATTCTGCCGGATAGAAAAGCTCTCCCGCAAGAACGGTCTTCTTCTGATACTTGTCCGAATAAAACGGCGCAATGCCCTGCTTGGTGGAACCATACATTTTCTCGGCAAGACGCATCTCTTCCAGCTCATCCAGATCGCGATGCCAGGGAAGCAGCAGGGAGGCACGATCGCTGATTTTGAGGTTGTCAGGCGTCAGCGCCACACCCCTGGACATGACGGTCTGCATCTCCGTCCACAGATTCTCGGGATCAACAGCAACGCCGTTGCCAAGAATGTTGACGACGCCATCTCTGAAAATGCCTGAGGGCAAAAGATGGAGCGCAAATTGTCCCTTGTCATTGATGACCGTATGGCCAGCATTGCCGCCGCCCTGATAGCGAACGACCACGTTATAGTTTTCCGTGAGCAGATCGACCATACGGCCCTTTCCTTCGTCGCCCCAGTTGATGCCCACAATAGCACAGTTCGCCATATCCTTGACCTCCATTACATATGCTCCGTCAGACGCTTCATCACTTCTGCGTAGGCATTCTCCACGCCGCCAAGGTCGCGCCGGAAACGGTCCTTGTCAAGCTTTTCATGCGTGATACTGTCCCATAGTCTGCAAGTGTCGGGACTGATTTCATCCGCAAGCACGATAGAGCCATCCGGGAGTCTGCCAAACTCCAATTTGAAGTCGACCAGCGTTACGCCGCACTCTGCCCAGAATGCTTTCAGCTGTTCATTCACACCGAAGGCATATCGCTTGATGGTATCGATTTCTTCTCTGGTTGCCAGCTTCATGGCGGTGGCATGATATTCGTTCAGCAACGGATCGCCAAGCTCGTCGTTTTTATAGGAAAACTCGATGGTGGGCGTTTCAAACACAAAGCCTTCGTCCACACCATAGCGTTTGGAAAAGGAACCAGCAGCAATGTTGCGGATGATGACCTCAAGCGGGACGATGGAAACTCTCTTGACGAGGGTTTCACGGTCACTCAGCTGCCTGACAAAGTGCGTGGGGATACCGGCTTTTTCAAGGCGCTGCATCAGCAGGTTGCTCATCCTGTTGTTGATGACGCCTTTGCCGGGTATCGTTCCCTTTTTGAGACCATTGAATGCTGTCGCATCATCCTTGTAGGAAACGATGAGGAGTTCAGGGTTCTCTGTGGCATAGACTTTTTTTGCTTTTCCTTCATAAAGCTGCTCTTTCCTGATCATATCTGAGTACCTCCTTGTCATGTCCACGCTGCTGAAAACAAAAAGGACAATGATGCCTTTATGTCAAACCATTCAAGACACCATTGCCCTTATATGCTGTTTCGCTAATGGAAAAAAGGTAAAGACACTCCGAGCCTGCAGCTCAAAGACGCCTTTGCCTTTTCACCGTTTCATTATACTCAGTTTCATCGATTTGTCAAGCAAAGCACTGCTCCCTTATTTTCCACTGTCGCCATAGTTGGAAAGCACACGCGCAGATGGATCATCCACATTGCAGCCTTCCCATTCCCTGTTCGGCATCCAGAAATCTGCGATCATCTCCGCCTGACCGGGATAGTGCTTCTCAAAGATCTCCCGATACAGCAGGGATTCCTTGGTGAATGGCGCTGCGTGGGTGTATTTCATGCAGGCTGCTGCGAAGGCTTCATCGGAATACTGCCCTTCGGCATATTCCTTGAGGTAGTCTACCATCGAATGGCCTACTGCATCGGAGAAAGCAGCCTTTTCGCGCCACAGAATCTCATCAGGAAGGTACCCAAAGCCTTCAAAGGCATGACGGAGCAGATATTTACCCTTTCCGTATTTGTTCAGCTTCATTTCCGGGTCAAGCGCCATGACATATTTCACAAAATCAAGATCACCGAAGGGGACTCTTGCCTCCAGCGAGTTGACCGAGATGCAGCGGTCAGCGCGAAGCACATCATACATATGCAGCTCGCGGATACGCTTTTGCGCCTCTTGCTGAAACGCCTGGGCAGAAGGCGCAAAATCCGTATATTTGTAGCCGAACAGCTCGTCGGATATTTCGCCGGTGAGAAGAACCCGGATATCGGTCTGCTCATGGATTGCCTTGCAGATCAGGTACATGCCTATGCTTGCGCGGATGGTCGTTATGTCAAAGGTGCCGAGGAGCTGAATGAGTCCGTCCAAGGTGGCAATGACCTCATCGGGCGTCATGTAGATCTCCGTATGGTCGCTGCCGATATAGTCGGCAACCTGCTTTGCGTATTTCAGGTCGATGGCGTCCTCGCTCATACCAATGGCGAAAGTTTTGATAGGGGCAGCCGACTTTCTGGCCGCAATGGCGCACACCAGGGAAGAGTCCAGGCCGCCCGAGAGCAGGAATCCCACCTTTGCATCTGCCACAAGCCGTTTTTCCACACCGGCAACCAGTTTTTCCCGGATATGCGTACAGGCTGTTTCCAGATCATCACAGCAAGGCGTATCAACCTTTGCAATATCGCAATAGCAGACCATTTTACCGTCCTTCCAGTAATGGCCGGGAGGAAACGGCATGATCCTGTCCGCAAGACCGACCAGGTTCTTCGCCTCGCTGGCAAAGAGGATCACACCATTGCTGTCATAGCCGTAATACAGCGGGCGGATGCCAATGGGATCCCGCGCAGCGATATATGCGCCGCTTTCTCCGTCATAGATGACGCAGGCGAACTCTGCATCCAGCATGGCGAACATATCCGTTCCATATTCGCGGTATAGCGGGAGCAATATCTCGCAGTCGCTTTCGCTCTGGAATGTGTAGCCCTTTTGCATCAGCGTCTGCTTCTGTTTCTCAAAGCCGTAGAGTTCGCCATTGCAGACGACATAGCTGCCTTCAAGCTCAAAGGGCTGCATCCCCGAAGGGGTCAGCCCCATAATGGCCAGCCGGTGAAACCCGAGAAAACCTCTGCCTGTATCGACGATCCGGCTGTCATCCGGACCCCGCGAAATGGTACGCTCAAAGCCCTTTCTGAAAACATCAAAGGCGGCACTGCCGCCACAGTAAGCCATGATAGAACACATAGGATCATACCTCCATCATTGTCAGTAAATCCAGCATTCTACAGGGCGATTGCTGTGACCGCGGTGCCACCTGTATTTGTTCTCATTTTCAAGCCTCAAGCAAGGCTCTGCCATCTGACGCGTGGCGGTGCGGCGCACCTACTAAGACTCGCTCCTTTCGGATTGCAGCTCGGAAAGTGTTATTCATGCAGGCCCGCCGTACGGCTTTCACTGTCCCATACTCGCTGTGGACGGGTTGGCTGCATTACTTCTCTTCCCTCAAACGCTTTTCATTGATTTGCTTGTTGCGTTAATCCCAGGTCGTCGTATTCCGGGCGTATTCCGTTTTGGCCGTATCTTCTGTGGAGAGAAGCGCCTTTTCGTAAAGATGATCCGGTTTTTCTTCCTTCAGCAGCATTTCGGGTGTCTGCTCCTTGAAATCCACCGTGGGAACGAACCTCTTTTCGGTTTTCAGCATAAGCGACTCCTTTCTTTACTCAACATCCTGGAGGGCATCGTAGCCTTCCTCGCCGGTACGAACCTTCACAACGTTCTCAACGTCATAAACAAAGATCTTGCCATCGCCGATGTGTCCGGTGTAAAGAACCTTCTTCGCCGTTTCAATCACGCTGCGGACAGGCACCTTGCTGACCACAATATCCACCTGCACCTTCGGAAGCAGGTTGGCCTCAACCTGGACGCCGCGGTAATACTCCGGCTTGCCCTTCTGTACGCCGCAGCCAAGCACATGAGAAACCGTCATGCCAGTAATGCCAATGTCCATCATCGCAGTTTTCAGGGCCTCAAAGCGGGATTCCTTGCAAATGATCTCCACCTTGGTAAACTTGGGCGTACCATCATCGAAGGTCGGCATCTTCTTGACCGGGACTGCCTCGGCAGGCGGAACATCACCGGATACATTCATTGCGCTTTCATAGCCGTAATTCAGACTCTCAACAGCCGGCACAAAGTCTGCATAGGCGCTGGGAAGCCCGTGTTCTGTACGGTCCAGGCCCTTGATCTCTTCTTCCTTCGATACCCGAAGCCCGACGGTCTTTCTGATGATCAGGAAGGTAAGGATCATGGTAACAGCGGTCCAGGCAAGAATGGCAATGATACCCAGGGTCTGAATCCCGAGCAGCCTGAAACTGCCGGTATAAAGCAGGCCTTCAAGCCCTGCGGGCGCGGCGGGGTTTGCAAGCAGACCTACAGCAAGCGTGCCCCAAACGCCATTGGCCAGGTGGACGCCTACTGCACCGACAGGGTCGTCGATATGCAGCTTCAGATCAAGCGTCTCAACCACTACGACGACAAGAATACCCGATACAATACCAATGATGGCCGAGCCAAGTGCATCGACTGCATCACAGCCTGCCGTGACGCCGACAAGGCCTGCCAGCGAGCCATTCAGACACATGGACACATCCGGCTTGCCGTTCTTGATCCATGTATACAGCATGGTCGTACAGGTTGCAACCGCAGGGGCAATGGTGGTTGTTACAAAAATGGAAGCAAGCGAATTGCCGTCCCATGCAGCAGCACCATTGAAGCCGTACCAGCCGAACCAGAGGATAAAGCAGCCAAGCGCGCCAAGCGTAATGGAGTGTCCGGGAATCGCATTGACCTTCTTCACCTTGCCGGTCTGATCCTTCACATATTTGCCAAGACGGGGGCCTACCATGATGGCGCCGATCAGAGCAGTGATACCGCCGACGGCGTGAATGGCAGCAGAACCGGCGAAGTCATGGAATCCGAGCTGTGCAAGCCAGCCCTGGGCGTTCCATACCCAACCAGCCTCGATCGGGTAAACGAACAGCGAAATAACGCCGGAATAGATACAGTAGGAAACAAACTTGGTTCTTTCGGCCATCGAGCCGGAAACGATGGTCGCAGCAGTTGCGCAGAAAACCAGATTGAAAACAAAGGAGGGAGCATTACCGCCTTTCAGGAAAGCGCCGAAGTCCGAAAGAATCTCCAGATTCGGCACGCCGACCAGGCCAAAGACATAGTCTTCTGCCATCATCAGACTGAAGCCGAGGAGAACGAAAACAACGGTTCCGATGCAGAAATCCATCAGGTTTTTCATGATGATGTTGCCGGCGTTCTTTGCCCGGGTGAATCCGGTCTCAACCATTGCAAAGCCGGCCTGCATGAAGAATACCAGCGCGGCACCAATCAGAAACCATACGCCGAATACTTCGGTTGTAGCAGACTCCTTCACCAGCTTGGTGATCTCTTCGATTGCCATCATTCGTCATCTTCTTTCTTTATTTTACGCCAAACAGCAGATCCGCATAAGATGGGAAGGGCCAATAGCTCTTGGCCGTCAGGGTTTCTGCTTCGTCGCACGCGAGCCTGAGTTCAGCCATCAGCGGAAGCACTCTGTCCCGGATCATGATAGATTCTGCACCGATGTTTTCGGCGCGATCCAAAGCGATGACTGTCTCTGCCACCTCTTCGGCCTTTGCCGCGATCTGATCCGTCAACGCAGAGAGCCGCCTTACAACGTCGGCTTCATAGCTGCAGGCCAGCCCGGGGTCGATCGCCTTCTTTGCTGCAGCGGCCCTGGCAACATCGGCAGCATAGGCCTCGATGGCCGGTGCAATCTGCGTCTTTGCCATATCCACCATGGTGTTGGCTTCGATGATAATGGCCTTGCAGTAATTCTCCAGCATGATTTCGTATCTGGATTTCAGCTCTGCCTCGGTGAAAACGCCATGCGACGTCAGCATATCGACATTCTTCTTATCCAGCAGATGCGGCATACAGTCCGCCGTGGTGCGGTAGTTGAGCAGACCGCGCTTCTCGGTAGCCTCTTTGATCCAACCTTCATCATAGCCGTTGCCGTTGAAGATAATGTGCTTGTGATCCTTGATGGTCTTCCGAATCATCTCATGCAGCGCCGTTTCAAAATCAGCCGCACCTTCCAGGCGATCCGCGTAAATCCTGAGGGATTCAGCCACGGCGCTGTTCAGCATGATGTTCGCACAGGCAATGCTGTTGGAGGAACCGAGCATACGGAACTCAAACTTGTTGCCAGTAAAGGCAAAAGGAGAAGTTCTGTTGCGGTCAGTGGTGTCACGGTTGAACTTCGGCAGCACATCAGCACCCAGCTTCATCTGTGTCTTTTCAGCTCCCTGATAGGGCGTACCGGTCTCGATTGCCTCCAGCACCGCATTCAGCTCATCACCAAGGAAGATGGAAACAACAGCGGGCGGCGCTTCGTTGGCGCCGAGCCTGTGATCATTGCCTGCAGTTGCCACCGATATGCGCAGAAGATCCTGATAATCGTCCACGGCCTTGATGACAGCGCACAGGAACAGCAGGAACTGTGCGTTTTCATAGGGGGTCGCTCCGGGAGAAAGAAGATTCTGTCCGGCGTCGGTGGCAATGGACCAGTTGTTGTGCTTGCCGCTTCCATTGACTCCGGCAAAAGGCTTTTCGTGGAGTAGGCAGACAAGCCCATGCCGGGCGGCTACCTTCTGCATGATTTCCATCGTGAGCTGATTGTGGTCGGTGGCGATATTGGTGGTGGTGTAGATCGGGGCAAGCTCATGCTGGGCCGGTGCGACCTCGTTGTGTTCCGTCTTGGCCAGAATGCCAAGCTTCCAGAGCTCTTCATTGAGTTCTTCCATGAACGCGGCAACCCTCGGCTTGATCGCTCCGAAATAGTGGTCATCCATCTCCTGCCCCTTGGGCGGCTTTGCACCAAACAGCGTGCGGCCGGTAAAACGAAGGTCAGGCCGCTGATCGTACATCTCCCGGGTGATGAGGAAGTATTCCTGCTCGGGACCGACAGAGCTGGTCACACGCTTTACGCTGTCGTTGCCAAACAGCCGGAGGATCCGAAGCGCCTGCTTGTTGAGCGCCTCCATGGAACGGAGCAGCGGGGTCTTTTTGTCCAGGGCATGACCGCCATAGGAGCAGAACGCAGTAGGAATGCACAGCGTCTTCCCCTTGATGAACGCATAGGAGGTAGGATCCCAGGCGGTATAGCCTCTTGCTTCAAAGGTGGCGCGAAGTCCGCCGCTGGGGAAAGAGGAGGCATCCGGTTCACCCTTGATGAGTTCCTTGCCGGAGAATTCCATGATCACACCGCCGTCGGGTGACGGGGAAATAAAGCTGTCATGCTTCTCTGCCGTGATGCCGGTCAGCGGCTGGAACCAGTGGGTATAGTGCGTCGCGCCCTTGGAAACAGCCCAGTCCTTCATTGCCGTGGCAACCGCGTTGGCCACGCTGATATCCAGCTCCGTACCTTCATCAATGGTCTTTCTCAGGGAGGCATACACCTTTGCCGACAAGGTAGCCTTCATCACTCTGTCATCAAAAACCATACTTCCAAAATAGTCTGTTACAGTACTCATCGTTATCTCTCCTTTGTCATCCTGCGGATGATATGAAAACAGTAAAAGGCGCCTTTAATGCAACAATACACTAAAGACGCCTTTGCCTTTATGGATGAAATTGTGATAGCATCAGACAATGCCCTGCGCCGTCATGGCATCTGCAACCTTTTCAAAGCCCGCGATATTGGCCCCCACAACGAAATTGTCATCAAAGCCGTACTTCTTTGCTGCCGCATCGATGTTGTGATACAGATCTACCATGATGCCCTTGAGTGCGGTATCGACCTTCTCAAAGGACCAGTGCAGCCGTTCGCTGTTCTGGGACATTTCGAGGGCAGAGGTGGCAACACCGCCGGCGTTGGCCGCTTTGCCGGGCAGGAAGAACACGCCGTGTGCCTGAAGGTAATCAGTTGCTTCTGCAGTCGTCGGCATATTGGCGCCTTCCGCCACGGCCATGACGCCGTGTGCCACCAGAGCCTTGGCATCCTCGAGCGTGAGTTCGTTCTGCGTCGCACAGGGAAGTGCTATATCACACTTCACGCCCCATACGCCCTTCCCCTCATGGTACTGGGCATTCGGGCGGTAGTTCCTGTACTCGGTCAGCCTCTGCCGCTTGACTTCTTTGATTTCCTTGAGTGCTGCCACGTCAATGCCATCGGGATCATAGACCCAGCCGGTGGAATCGGAACAGGTGACGACCCTGGCGCCCAGCTGATGGGCCTTTTCGATCGCATAGATCGCAACATTGCCGGCGCCGGATACGCAGATGGTCTTGCCTGCGATCTCCTTGCCGTGGCACTTCAGCATCTCTTCAACAATGTAGAGCAGGCCGTAGCCAGTGGCTTCCTTTCGCGCCAGCGAGCCGCCGTAGGACAGCCCCTTGCCGGTCAGCACGCCTTCAAACATACCCCGGAGCTTCTTATACTGGCCGAACAAATAGCCGATCTCCCGGGCACCGGTGCCAATATCGCCTGCGGGAACATCGGTATCAGCACCGATGTACTTGCACAGCTCACTCATGAAGCTCTGGCAGAAGGCCATCACCTCACGGTCAGACTTGCCCTTGGGATCGAAATCCGAACCGCCCTTGCCGCCGCCGATGGGAAGACCAGTCAGCGAGTTCTTGAAGATCTGCTCAAACCCGAGGAATTTGATAATACCGAGATTGACGGAGGGATGAAGCCTGAGGCCGCCCTTATAGGGGCCGATGGCACTGTTGAACTGAACGCGGTATCCGGTATTCACCTGCACCTGTCCCTGATCGTCGATCCACGGTACCCGGAACTTGATCTGGCGTTCGGGATTGACCATCCGCTCCAGCAGAGCGTCCCTGCGGTATGCCAGCTCATTGGCTTCAACCACGGGCCGCAGCGAATCGAGGACTTCCCTGACAGCCTGATGGAATTCCGGCTCGTTGGGGTTTTCCTTCACCACTCGCTCAAGGACTTCGTCAACATAGGACATACTGTTACCTCCTTACAAAAAAACAAAGGCGCCTTTCATGGCAGGAGCAGATCCTGCAGCACGAAAGACACCTTTGCCTTTATGCGCTGCATTGTACACCTGCATTTTGATCTTGTCAACCCGTTTTTGAAACTTTTTTCTCTGATCCTGCATTTTTGACGAAATACATCAGAAATACCAGTGCTCAGCTTGACAGAATGAAGGATCACGAGTATACTTTCAGCAAATGAGCAAAGGCGTTCATTTCAGTGCAGAGGCATTCTCTGCATTGGGATGAGCGCCTTTGCTCTATTTCATCCGAAAGGACGCAGCCCACTATGAAAGTTGAAGGTCAGGTACGGATCCCCTCCGGATGCGCCATTGCAGCGGTGATCTCCAGGGAAGGAAAGAGAATGTCCGGCGAGATGATCACAAACGCTATGAAGCCGATGCATGACCGCTCCAACGGACTCGGCGGAGGTTTCGCCGGTTATGGCATATACCCTGAATATAAGGAGTTTTATGCGCTGCATATGTTTTTCGACTCGCGCGCAACCCGCAAGGAGTGTGAAATGTTTCTGAAGGAGCGCTTCGAGATCGTAAAGAGCGAGATGATACCCACCCGCACCATTCCCGGCATTACAGATGAACCGATCATCTGGCGATATTTCGTTGCGCCGCTGAAGTCCCTGCTTGCAGCAATGCAGCTGGATGAAAAGGAATTCGTTGCCCGCACCGTGATGCAGATCAACACCGGCATGAAGGGCGCTTACGTCTTTTCCAGCGGCAAAAACATGGGAACCTTCAAAGCCGTGGGTTTCCCTGAGGATGTTGGTGTGTTCTACAAGCTGGAGGAGTATGAGGGATATTCCTGGACTGCGCACGGCCGCTATCCGACCAACACGCCCGGCTGGTGGGGCGGCGCACATCCTTTTACGCTGCTTGACTGGTCCATCGTCCATAACGGAGAAATCTCCTCCTATGATGCAAATCGCCGCTATATCGAAATGTTCGGCTACAAGTGTACCCTTCAAACCGATACGGAGGTCATCACTTATATCATGGACTATCTGCTCCGCGTGCAGGGGCTTACACTTGATGAAGCGGCAAGCGTTATCGCTGCACCTTTCTGGAGTACGATTCAGGACATGAATGGCGCAGACGACCGGATGAAGTACACTTACTTGCGGACCATGTTTTCCAGTCTGCTCATCACCGGACCGTTTTCCATCGTCCTTGGCTATAACGGCGGATTGATGGCACTGAATGATCGACTCAAACTCCGTTCCATGGTTGTTGGAGAAAAGAATGATATGGTGTACATCGCCAGCGAAGAGGCGGCAATCCGTACGATGGAGCCGAATGCAGAAAACATATGGGCACCTGCCGGCGGAGAACCGGTGATCGTAAAGGTGAAGGACGGTGCATACTGAAATGGGTGTGGATTTCATTTATCCGGAATTTGAAGTCGTCAGAAATGCAGAGCGGTGCGTCTCCTGCCGCTTATGCGAAAGGCAATGTGCAAACGAGGTTCATACCTTTCTTGCCGAAAAAGGCCTGATGCTGGCTGATGAGGCCAAGTGCGTCAACTGCCAGCGCTGTGTGTCGCTCTGCCCGACGAGAGCGCTGAAAATCGTGAAAAGCGACTGTGCCTTCCGCGAGAACGCCAACTGGCAGAGCGATACCATCCGGGAAATCTACAAACAGGCAAACAGCGGTGGCGTCCTGCTCTCCTCCATGGGAAATCCGAAGCCGCTGCCGGTATATTGGGATCATATCCTGATCAACGCCTCGCAGGTAACCAACCCTCCGATTGACCCACTGCGTGAGCCGATGGAGACCCGTGTGTTTCTGGGCAAAAAGGCCGAACGAATCCAGCGGAATGAAAACGGCAGCATCATTTGTGAGCTTCCGCCGCAGCTCGAGCTTTCCATGCCGGTGATGTTCTCAGCCATGAGCTATGGTTCCATCAGCTATAATGCGCATGCCAGCCTCGCAAGGGCAGCTTCCGAGCTTGGTATCCTTTACAATACAGGTGAGGGCGGCTTGCATGAGGATTTCTATGTCTATGGCGCAAACACCATCGTTCAGGTCGCCAGTGGCCGGTTTGGCGTTCATGAAGACTATCTGAATTCCGGCGCCGCTATTGAGATCAAAATGGGGCAAGGCGCCAAGCCCGGCATCGGCGGCCATCTGCCCGGCACCAAGATTGTAGGCGATGTTTCCCGCACCCGCATGATCCCTGAAGGATCGGACGCTATTTCACCTGCTCCTCACCACGATATTTATTCGATTGAAGATCTTCGTCAGCTCGTCTTTTCGCTCAAAGAGGCTACCGAATACAGAAAACCGGTCATCGTCAAGGTTGCCGCTGTCCATAACATTGCTGCCATTGCCAGCGGCATTGCCCGCAGCGGTGCGGACATCATTGCGATTGATGGGTTCCGCGGCGGCACGGGCGCAGCACCTACACGTATCCGCGATAACGTTGGTATCCCGATTGAACTCGCCCTGGCGGCTGTTGATCAGAGACTCCGTGACGAAGGAATCCGCAACAGCGTTTCCATTGTTGTCGGCGGCAGCATCCGCAGCGCAGCGGACGTCGTGAAGGCCATCGCGCTTGGCGCGGATGCCTGCTATATTGCTACAGCGGCACTACTTGCCCTCGGCTGCCATCTTTGCCGTACTTGTCAGAGCGGAAAATGCAACTGGGGTATTGCGACCCAGCGCCCTGAGCTTGTGAAGCGGCTGAATCCCGATGCGGGCAGCGAACGCCTCGTTCATCTGATGAAAGCCTGGCAGCATGAAATCAAGGAGCTGATGGGCGGTATGGGGATCAATTCCATCGAGGCGCTGAAGGGAAACCGTCTGATGCTCCGCGGGATCGGTCTTACGGAGAAGGAACTTGAGATTCTTGGCATCGCCCATGCGGGAGAGTAAATACACTGAAAATCCAATGAATTTTTTCTGAACACACATGAAAAAAGTCGGAGGTGTGGTATAATTATATGTCGATCAATGCCAAAGAGCTTGATTACAGGGCCTTGAACGAGGCGCTGCAGAAAGCCGCCGGGGAAGTGACCCTTGAGGATTGCTGCGGCCAGCGCTTCATCGCTGCCGGAATGACCAACAGGCACATCACCATCAGCGGCATCCCTGGCAATGCGCTGGGCGCTTACCTCAATGGCGCCATGATTACCGTCAGGGGAAATGCGCAGGACGCAGTCGGCGATACGATGAACGAAGGGAAGATCGTTGTTCATGGCAACATCGGCGATGCTGCCGGTTACGCCATGCGCGGCGGAAAAATCCTTGTCAAAGGGAATGCCGGCTACCGAGCAGGCATTCATATGAAAGCCTACAAGGAAAAAGTTCCTGTTATGGTGATCGGCGGAGGGGCAGGCAGCTTCCTGGGCGAATACCAGGCAGGCGGCGTCATTATCGTTCTTGGCCTTGAAGCTGGGAACGGGAAGATCGTCGGATACTTCCCGTGCACGGGTATGCACGGCGGAAAGATGTTCCTGCGCTCTGACTGCAGGGACATCAGCTTTCCAAGTCAGGTGACGGCTCGCCCTGCGAATGAAACGGACCTGGCAGAAATCAAGGCGGATATTGCCGAATTCTGTGAGGCTTTCGGTTACGATGCAGGAGAGATCCTGTCCGCCTCCTTCACAGTTGTGACGCCGGACAGCAAGAACCCATACAAGCAAATGTATGTAGCAAATTAACGAAAAGAGGTACACCGCTATGAAGTATTCAAAGGGAGAGGTCATGCAGTACGTACGGGAGGAAGACGTGAAGTTCATCCGTCTTGCTTTCTGCGATGTATTTGGCAGACAGAAAAACATTTCAATCATGCCGGAGGAGCTGCCTCGCGCCTTTGAATATGGTATTGCATTCGATGCATCCGCCATCGCAGGCTTTGGCGATGAAACAAAGTGCGATCTTCTGCTTCACCCGGATCCTGACACGCTGATGATCCTTCCGTGGCGTCCTGAGCATGGAAAAGTCGTGCGGATGTTCACCAGCATATCCTATCCGGACGGTACACCCTTCGAATGCGATACCCGCAATCTGCTCAAAAGGGCGGTGGAAGATGCGCGCAGGGCAGGATATACCTTTGCATTCGGCGCGGAACAGGAATTCTATCTGTTTGAGCTTGATGAAAAGAACAAGCCGACAAAGATCCCCTACGATGAAGCAGGATATATGGATATTGCTCCTGAGGACAGGGGGGAGAATATCCGCCGGGAGATCTGTCTGACATTGGAGCAGATGGGCATCCGTCCTGAAAGCTCGCACCACGAAGAAGGTCCCGGCCAGAACGAAATTGACTTCCGTTATTCTGATCCGCTGACTGCGGCTGACAATACGATGACCTTCCAGACCATCGTCAAAACGGTTGCGCGCCGCAATGGCGTACATGTGGATTTCGGCCCGAAGCCGCTTGAAGACAAACCCGGCAATGGCTTCCATATCAATATGTCCGTCAAGCCCTGTGATGATCCTGACAACCTTTACTATATGATTGCCGGTGTGCTCGACAAGGTTGTGGAAATGACTGCTTTTCTCAACCCAACCAAAGCGTCCTATCAGCGATTTGGCACGCATAAAGCACCGGGCTATGTCTCCTGGTCGAGCGAGAACCGCTCCCAGCTCGTGCGCATTCCTGCTGCCGTGGGCGAGTATCGCCGTGCGGAGCTTCGCTCACCCGATCCGCTGGCCAATCCATATCTTGCCTTCGCACTCATGATCTATGCAGCGCTGTCCGGCCTTGAAAGCAGGCAACCGCTGCCGGAAGCCGCCAATATCAACCTGTATAAGGCGGATGCCCAAACCTTGTCCAGGTTCAGAAAACTGCCCGAGACGCTGAACGCCGCCTGCAGCATTGCAGCAGAAAGTGACTTCATCAAGGCGCATATTCCTGCTGCAATTCTGGACATCTACTGTCATCAATAAAGCTGAATATAAGCTTAGAAAGGAGGGAGCAGCATGAGCCTGAAGGAACAGGTTTACAGCGTTCTGGTCATATCAGCGGCAGAAGGCTTCAATGATGCGCTCACCGCCCTGCTCCCTGAGGCAAGATACTCCCCTGTGCAATTCGCAACGAATGTCGGCGCTGCCAGGCGTGCCCTTGCCGAACGTGCTTTTGATATTGTTATCATCAACTCGCCTTTGCCTGATGAAACAGGCATGCGGTTCGCCATTGATGCCAGCAATTCAAAGGAAACGGTCGTGCTTCTGATGATCCGGGCAGAGCTTCAGGAAGAAGTATTCGACAGGGTTGCTGAGCATGGTGTATTTGTTCTTTCCAAGCCGACCGCAAAGCCCATCATCACAACTGCGCTCAGCTGGCTGTCAAGCGCCCGGGAAAGGCTCAGAAAAACCGAGAAGAAAACGCTCTCCATCGAGGAGAAAATGGAAGAAATTCGCATTGTAAACCGTGCGAAATGGCTGCTGATCAGCGAACTCAAATTCGATGAGCCCGGGGCGCACCGCTACATTGAGAAGCAGGCAATGGATCGCTGTGTGTCCAGGAAAGTTATTGCGCAAGAGATCATTACGACGTACTCGTGACCTGTCGATATTGGGCAAAGATGTTCTTGACGCCTTTGGTGAGGCGGAGCTCATCAGATAAAGGCTATCATCAGGAGTATGGACAAGCATGCCGCTACAATTCAGGCAACTCAGCCGAGGCTGAAGCGGTACAACGAACTTACGCAGCAGATCAGGCAGAAGACCAAAGCTCGCAAGGCCTTGGTGGCGGAACAGAAGAACACCTCCAAGCTGAATCTCATCAAGCAGCACGACCTGTCCCGGCAGATCACGACGCTCACAGAAGAAATCGAAGAGCTACGTTCCGAAAAAGAAAACCTTCCCCTGGCTGGACTTCATCCGCAAGATTGCTGTGATCGCTATTCCGGTTGCGTTGCAAAACCTTCTGACCACCACCGGCTCTATGGTGGATACAATTATGATTGCCCCATTGGGCGAAACGACCGTCGGCGCGGTCGGATTATGCGCACAGTTCACGTCCCTGATGTTCAGCTGTTACTGGGGCTTTGTGGGCAGCGGCATGCTGTTCTTCAGCCAGTACTGGGGCGCGAAGGACGATGAGGGCATCGACCGCTCCTACGGCATCACCATCAGCTTCATGCTGCTGGTGGCGATCACCTTTGCCTGTCTGGGCATGCTTGCGCCGGAATGGGTCATGGCGGTCTACACGGACAAGGCGAACATCCAGCGTATCGGCGTGGATTACCTGCGTGTGGTGGGCTTCGCGTATCCGCTGCAGATCCTGTCCATGGGCATGAGCGCGCTTCTGCGCTCTACTGAGCGGGTGCGGATTCCCTTCTACGCCGCCATCGCTTCGGTGCTGACCAATATGTCGCTGAACTGGCTGCTGATCCACGGCCACTGGGGCTTCCCGGAAATGGGTGTGCAGGGCGCGGCGTTGGCCACGGTGATCGCTGCAGTGGTGAATGCGGGCGTGATCTTCCTGCTGGCGAAGGTGCAGAAGTACCCCTACCTGTTCCACTTCCGGCAGCACTTCCGCTGGAATATGGAGGCGGTAAAGCTGTATCTGCAGCGCTGCTTCCCGATCATCTGCAACGAAGCTTTCATCGGCGTGGCGCTGATGATCATCAACATGGTGCTGGGCCGTCAGAGCGAGGAGGCGATTGCCGCTACGGCGGTGTTCCGCACGCTGGAGGGCATTGTGATCGGTTTCTTTGCGGGCTTCTCCAATGCGGCGTCGGTGCTGGTGGGCAAAAGCGTGGGCTCGGGCGAGCTGGACACGGCCTACGAGCGCGCAAAGCGGCTGGTGCTTCTGTGTGGCAGCTGCATCCTGCTGGTGTGTGTGACGTTGTTGGCAGTACACAGGCCGCTGCTGACCACCATGAGCCTCACCGGCGAAAGTCTGCGCATCGGTGCGGGTCTGCTGGCGATCTACTGCGTGGCGGCGGTCATCCGCATGTGCAACTGGACGATGAACGACACCTACCGCGCTGCGGGCGACGCGACCACCGGCACGGTGCTGGAGATCTCCTTCATGTACGCGGTGGTGCTGCCCTGTGTGTGTCTGAGCGGTCTGGTGTTCAAGGCGCCCTATCTGTTGATTTTCTCCTGTTGCTACATTGACGAGCCCATCCGCTTCGTGCTGATGCAGCGGCACATGTATTCCGGCAGATGGGTACGCCCCGTGACCCCGGAGGGACAGGCGGCGCTGCCCGCCTTCCAGGAAAAGCGCAAGCAGCGTTAAGCATGATTGACTTACACAAAACAGCTCCCGGAAGATCATGAACGATCCTCCGGGAGCTTTCTTATAGGGTCTTTCAGCACTCCAGCGCTTCCAGCGTGCAGGTTTTCGCGATGCTCTTACGGATCGCTGCGCGCAGCGGCAGCACGGCAGAGGGCGAAACGGACAGCTCATCGATCCCGATGGCCAGGAAGGTGGGCAGCATGCTCACATCCGCGCCCAGCTCGCCGCAGATGCCGATCCAGATGCCGGCCTTGTGGGCTGCGTCCGCCGCCATCTTGAGTGCGCGCAGCACGGCGGGGTGATGGGGGTCGAAGAACTTGCCCAGGTCATTGGCCTGGCGGTCGCAGGCAAGGGTGTACTGGGTCAGGTCGTTGGTGCCCACGGAGAAGAAATCGACCTCCCGGGCCAGCTCCTCCGCCACGAAGACGGAGGCGGGCGTTTCGATCATCACGCCGATCTCCGTGTCCTTGTTGAAGGGGATGCCTTCCTTCTCCAGCTCAGCCATGACCTTCTGGCAGGCGCGCTTGCACTCGCGCACCTCCCAGACGGAGGTGATCATCGGGAACATGATGGCGATCTTACCGTAGGCCGATGCGCGGTACAGCGCGCGCAGCTGGGCGCGGAAGACTTCCGGGCGGTTCAGGCAGATGCGGATCGCCCGCACGCCCAGCGCAGGGTTCTCCTCCTTCTTCATGTCGAAGTAGGCGACCTGCTTGTCCGCGCCGATATCCAGCGTGCGGATGATGACCCGCTTGCCGTCCATGGCGGCGGCGACGCTCTTGTAGGCCTCGAACTGCGTGTCCTCGCTGGGATAGTCGTCCGCCGCGAGGTACAGGAACTCCGAGCGGAAAAGGCCGATACCCTGCCCGTCGTTGGACAGCACCGCCGCCACATCCTCGGGAGAACCGATGTTGCAGTACACATTGATCTTCTTGCCGTCCAGCGTCACGTCCTCCTGACCCTTCATGGTCTGGTAGAGAGCGTTCATTTCCTGCTGGCGGGCGTACTTTTCGCGCATGGTGGCCAGGGTCAGCTCGTCCGGCTCCAGCACGACGCTGCCGGTTTCGCCGTCCACGTAGGCAAGACGGCCCGCGTAGTCCGCCTTGAGCGCATCGCCCAGGCCGCAAACGGCGGGGATGCCCATCGTGCGGGCCAGAATGGCGGTGTGGCTGTTGCCGGAGCCGCCCTGCGTAACAAAGCCGAGGATCTTCGACTTGTCCAGCTGGATGGTCTCCGAGGGCGCGAGGTCGTCTGCGGCGACGATCACCGGCTCGTCCGAGTCGATGCCGCCCTCAACCACGCCCATCAGGTTGTTGAGGATGCGGCGGGCCACATCGCGGATGTCGGCGGCGCGGGCCTGCATGTAGGCGTCGTCCATCGCGGCAAACATGGCGGCAAACTGCTCACCGGCGGTCTGCACGGCGTACTCGGCGTTGCAGTTTTCCTCCTCCATGGTGGACCGGATGCACTCGACGAAGTCCTCGTCCTCCACGAACATCGCATGCGTCTCGAACAGCACGGCGGATTCGTCGCCCGCTTCCTCGCGGCAGCGCTCTGCCAGCGCTTCCAGCTGGGCAATGGCCTTCTCCTGCGCCTGCTGGAGGCGGGCCTGCTCGGCAGACAGGTCAGTGACGGTGGTCTTTACAACGGTCGTGTCCTGACGGCGGAAGAAGTACAGCGGCCCCTTCACAACGCCCTTGGATACGCCCTTACCCTGCATGAGAATCATCTTTGATACCTCTTCTGTGTGTCAGTCTGATCACAGATTCGCCTTGAAGAAAGCTTCCATGGCAGCGATCGCAGCGTCCTCGTTCGCGCCGTCAGCCGTCACGGTCACCACGTCGCCCTGCTTCACGCCCAGGCTCATCAGCTTCATCAGCTGGCTGGCCTTCACGGCATTGCCGCCCTTGGCGACGGTGATCACAGTGTCGGCAAAGGCCTTGGCTTCCTTGGCCAGCAGGCCGGCGGGACGGGCATGGATGCCCAGCGCATCGGTAATGGTGTACTCAAACGTCTTCATCTTGGTGTCCTCCCTTTATTTCTCTGCCTTGTCGGCAGTGGTTTCCGTTTCTTCAGGTTCGTTGTCCCAGTTCAGGCGGCCGTAGCGCCTGGCTGTTTCGTGCATTTCCGTCTTCAGTGCATCGTTCAGCTGCTCCTGCGTGATGCGCCAGCGCCAGTTCTGTCCGACGGTGGACGGCTTGTTGATGCGGGCGCTGTTGTCCAGGCCGAGGTAATCCTGCATGGGAATGATGCAGGTCTTCGCGGCGCTGCGCATGGCCAGTGCGATGAAGGAGCGGTGCAGGTATTTCGCAGGCGTGTGCTGGTCACACAGGTAATCCCGCGCCATCTGTCGCTCTTCCTTGCTGATGACGCTGAACCAGCCTGCCAGCGTTTCGTTGTCATGCGTGCCGGTGTAGGCGACGCTGTTGACGGGATAGTTGTGGGGCAGGTAGTCGCTGGCGGAGCCGGTGTCGCGGGCGTCGAAGGCGAACTCGAGCACCTTCATGCCCGGGAAGCCGCTGTCCCGCACCAGCTGCCGCACAGTGTCCGTCACATAGCCCAGATCCTCCGCGATCACCTCATGCCAGCCGAGATTCTGTTCCGCACAGCGGAACAGGTCGATGCCGGGGCCCTTTTCCCAGTGGCCGCCGATGGCCGTTTCCGCGCCGTAGGGGATGCTGTAATACTCGTCGAAGCCGCGGAAATGGTCGATGCGGGTCACGTCGTAGAGCTGATAGCAATACCACAGGCGGCTCAGCCACCACTGATAGCCGGTCTCGCGGTGATAATCCCAGCGATAGAGGGGGTTGCCCCAAAGCTGGCCGGTTGCGGAGAAGCCGTCCGGCGGGCAGCCCGCCACGGCGACAGGCTTGCAGCGCTCGTCCAGCTGGAAGAGCTGCGGATTGGCCCAGGTATCGGCGCTGTCCATGGCAACGTAGATCGGGATATCGCCGATGAGCTTGATGTGATTCGCATTGGCATACTGCTTCAGCGCCCGGTACTGCTGGAAGAACTTGAACTGCAGATACTTCTGGAACTCAATATCATAGTACAGTTCCCGACGGTAGTAGTCCAGCGCAAAGCCCCAGCGCAGGCGGATATCCTCCGGCCACTCGTACCAGCACTGGCCGCCGAAGAAGTTCTTCAGCGCCATGAACAGCGCGTAGTCCTCCAGCCACCAGGCGTTGTCGGAGGCAAAGCGTTGGTAGTCACCGTTCTCCGCGATGCGGCTGCGCTCGTAGGCCCTGCGCAGCAGAGGATAGCGGGCATTGTAGAGCTTTTCGTAGTCAATGGCGGACGCGTCCGTGCCGAAATCAGCTTCGTCGCATTCCGCCTGCGTCAGCACGCCTTCGTCGATCAGCGCTTCGAGGCTGATGAAGTAGGGGTTGCCCGCGAAGGTGGAAAAGCTCTGGTAGGGGGAGTCGCCGTAGGAGGTGGGGCAGATCGGCAGGAACTGCCAGAAGGTTTGGCCTGCCTCCTTCAGATAGTCTACAAATTCATAGGCGCACCGGTCAAAGCAGCCCACGCCGTATCGGGACGGCAGGCTGGTGATGGGCAGCAGCACGCCAGCAGCTCGGTTCATCATTCGTCATCCTCCATATCGCTGTCAAAGTCGCCCCAGGGGGACTCTGGCTGCTTTGATGGTTCATTTCCATGGGGCATTGTCTCGATCATCACGCCGAAGTGGTCGGACACGACCGCGTGATTCTCACCGTTGAACACGACGCGAGAGGCGGCGATCTTCTCCGGCAGCGAGCACCAGATCAGGTCGATGCGCATGCCCTCTGCGGCCGTATCGGCCATCTTGCCGCGCCAGCCGTCGATCACGCCGGGGACGGTCAGGCCGCTGTCATGCTCCCGGGCATAGCGGAAGGTGTCATGCCAGCCGGTGGCGGCGATCTTGTCATAGCCCTCGCCGCGCACCTCTGCCGGGGAGTTGAAATCACCCATCAGCCAGACCGGCGCATGGCGCGGCTTGGTGGTCACAAAGGCGTTGAGCACCTTCCACTGGGCCAGGAACGGCTCCTGCTCGTCCTCCCACCAGCCCATGTGGACGGTGTAGAACCAGTCCGTCAGGCCTTCGACCTGCATGCCCAGCACCTTGCGGGTCTTCCAGTTGGCGTAGTCGTCCGCGCGGCTGATCAGGAAGCTCTCCACGTGGGAGATCTTCCGCTCCAGCACCAGCATCGCCAGACCCTCGTCGTACTTGCCGTAGCCCACCTTGATGGGCAGATAGGTCCAGCTGCACGGCACGCCTGCTTCCCGCAGGAGCTTCGCGACATTGGCGACATGGTTGTCCGCCCGGACGGGAACGGCGGTCTGTGCCGGAACGTAGCCGGTCAGCAGTGCTTCGTCCGCCAGGGGGGCGGCAATGGTCTGGTTGACCTCCTGCAGCGCGATGACGTCCGGAATTTCCGCCAGCACGCCACGCACGAACTGCTTCAGCTTCTCCTCGTAGTTCTTCTCTACCAGCGAATGGGTGTTGAGCGTCATGATCTTCATGAGAATGCCTCCCTTCGGGAAGGGGCGGCGCAGCAGCTTACCGCGCCGCCGGGGTTATCAAAGAATGTCGTTGATGTCGGACTTGATCACGTCAGCCTTGGGGCCGTAAACCGCCTGGATGCCATTGCCCTTGATGAGCAGGGACATGGCGCCCTCTGCTTTCCATGCATCCTTATCTGCAACCTTGGCCGCATCCTTGACGGTGACGCGCAGACGGGTCATGCAGGCGTCCACAAGGGTGATGTTCTCACGGCCGCCCAGCAGCGCGATGATGCGCTCCGCCTGGCTGCCTTCCTTGCCGGTAGCTACGTTCTGCTGTGCAACGGTCGCAGGCTCTTCGGCACTCTCGTCGTTGTAGTTGCCCAGACGGCCGGGAGTTGCAAACTTCATCTTGCCGATCATGAAGTATGCCACGACAAAGCCGATACCGAGGAACACCACGCAGGCAATGATGAAGTTGATGATGTCACCGCCCAGACCAGCCTTCAAGCTCATGGGCACGCGGGTCAGGAACTCCAGGTTGCCAAAGGAGTGCAGGCGCAGGTCAACGAGGCCCGCCAGCGCGAAGGCACAGCCCTGCAGGATCGCATAGACGATGTACAGCGGCAGCGCGCAGAACATGAACATGAACTCGATGGGCTCAGTCACACCGGTGAGGAACACCGCCAGTGCGGTGGATACGAACATGGAGCGATAGCGCTTGCGCTTATCGGGATCAACGCGGCGGTACATCGCCAGTGCAACGCCCATCAGCAGGCCTGTCGCACCAATCATCTGACCGACCTTGAAGCGGGCGGGAATGACGGTCGCCATCAGGTTCTCGGCGGCAGCCACGTTGCCCGCATCCTTGAAGTTGATCAGGTCGGTCACCCAGGCCAGCCACAGGGGATCCTGACCATAGACCATGGTTCCCGCAGATGCGCCAGTCTGGATCAGGTATTCGCCGCCGAAGGAAGTGTAGTTCATGGGGATGGTGAGCATGTGGTGCAGGCCGAAGGGCAGCAGCAGACGCTCCAGCGTACCATAGATGAAGGGAGCCAACACGGGAGAGGTCTCGGAGGAATTGGCGATCCACACGCCGAAGGCATTGATGCCGGACTGGATCAGCGGCCAGATCACAGACAGGATCAGAGAGATCACCACGGAGTACGCAATGACCATCAGGGGCACGAAGCGCTTGCCATTGAAGAAAGCCAGCGCATCCGGCAGCTTGCGGAAGTTGTAGAACTTGTTGTACACCACGCCGCCCACAAAGCCTGCGATGATGCCGATGAATACGCCCATGTTCAGCGCGGGGCGGCCCAGGACTTCCGTGAAGTAATTCTCCACCAGCATCTCCTGGCCGAAGAGGCTGTGCACCACCGCACCTTCGGTCGCGAGCATATCGCTGGTCACGCCAAAGACGGAGCCGGTGATGCAGTTGATGAGCACGAAGACGATGATTGCCGCAAACGCGCCGCCTGCGCGTTCCTTGGCCCAGCTGCCGCCAATGGCTGCCGCAAACAGGATGTGCAGATTGCCGATGATGGCCCAGCCGATCTGCTCCATAGTCGCGCCGATGGTCATGAGGATGGACACATCCGCACCAGCCATCTGGATCAGCTTGCCGATGGAGAGCATCAGACCCGCAGCAGGCATGACCGCAATGACGGTCATAAGCACCTTGCCCAGCTTCTGCAGGAAGTCAAAGTTGATCTTCCCCTTCTTTTCGGACGTCGCCGGTTTTGCAGCTTCCTTCACAGCAGGCTCTTCCACCGCGGGCTCTGTCACCGCAGCTTCAGCATCCTTCAGGGTGATCACAGCGTGCTGACCAGCCGTCACATGGGAAGTGGCAGGGCAGAGCTGTTTTTCATCCGCGCCGTCGCAGATGATGACAGGCGTAATGGTATTCAAGCCTTGCGCCTTGATGTATTCCAGGTCGATCTCAGCCACCAGATCGCCGACCTTCACCTTATCGCCCTCCTTGACGCAGGGCTTGAAGCCTGCGCCCTTGAGGCCCACGGTGTCCAGACCCACATGGACCAGGATTTCCAGGCCATCATCGGAGGTGAAGCCGTAGGCATGGAGCGTCTCGGCAACCGTAGAGATCTCGCCGTTCACGGGGCTGTACAGCTTGCCGTCATCGGGAATGATAGCCACGCCATCGCCCAGCACCTTCTGGGAGAACACCTCGTCCGGCACTTCGCTCAGCAGTACGGGCTGTCCGCTCAGTGGGGCGATGACCATTTGCAACTTGTTCGTCATGCTGGTTGTTCCTCACTTTCGTCGTTTGCATTGGAGTTGCGGAAAGTTTGCATATAAAATGTACCAAATTTGCACAATTGTTGCAATGTTCTTTCTGGTATATAGTATAAACCGTCGAATTGACTAAATTCACAAGAACGAAAACGATGTAAATTTGTGAAACAATGTGCAAATATTGCGCAAATGACAGCGCAAAATCGTGAAAACGCATTTGACAAATTCGACATCTTTCGCTACAATATGTCCCAGAATGCACAAGTACAGCATTAACCAAGGAGAATCAGCATGGCAGTAACGATCAAGGATGTTGCAGCGCTTGCAGGTGTTTCGCCGTCAACTGTTTCACGCGTATGCAACGACAATCCATCCATCAGCAAGGAGACACGCGACAGGGTTCGTAAAGCCATGCTGGAGCTTGGCTATGAGCAAGCGATTCCGATAGAGGAGCCGATTACGCCCACATTTAGAATGATCGGCGTTGTACTGCCGCCGTCCCCGCGTGAAACATTTGAGAATTCCTTCTATCTGGAGACGATTCGCGGAATCGGGCAGGTATGCAACCCCAAGCATGTAATTTGCACAACCATCACCGGCCGGGATGATGCCGAGATCCTCCGTTCGATCCAGACACTTCACCAGACAGGACAGGCGGACGGATTCATCATGCTGTATTCCAAGAAGGACGATCAGGTTGTGGAATACCTTTGCGAGCATGGCATCCTGTACGTCATCATCGGAAAAGCCAATGCACTGGCCAGCCAGACGATTTGTATCGACAATGATAACCTCCTGGCAGGCAGGGAGGCGGCTGAACACCTCTACCAGCTGGGGCATCGTCGCATTGGATATGTGGGCAGCGGCGGCAGCTTCCTGTATTCCGCCGACCGCAAAGCCGGCTATCAGCTCGCTTTGCTGCAGCATGATCTGCCTGTCCGTCAGGATTATGTAGTAGAAATGGAAAGTCTGCGGTCAGACAGTCCTTCCGCACTGGAGCAGCTGCTTTCTCAACCTGATCGTCCGACTGCCTTTGTTGTCAGCGACGATCTCCTGGCTGTAGGGCTGGAGCGTATGTGTGTGCAGAAAGGACTTCGTATTCCCGAGGATATATCCATCGTATCCTTCAACAATTCCCTCCTGGCCCAGCTGGCTTCTCCCCAACTGACCAGTGTGGATGTGAATTCGTTCCAGTTGGGCTACGAGGCTGCCGCGCAAATCCTCAACCACGCCGACAACCCGAATCTGATGGCAACAAAGATCGTTGTCCCCCATCGTATCGTTGCAAGGGAGAGCTGCCAGCAGCCGATGGCGCAGTGATGCCCCCGCGCTATTCACCTGAGTATGAATGTGTCGGAAAGCATATTCCGTTAACCATTCTCTTCTTTGTTTGATGAAAAGGTTACTCCAGCGCGCCGAAAAGAAAACATATTCTGTCCCTGAGCATCATAAAGATACACCCGAACGATAAAATTTACCCGCAATGAAGCAGACTTACCTGTTGCATTGCGGGCTTTTCTCTGCTCATACCCTATACGGCAAAAGAGACAGCACATGACTGTCTCTTTTGCAATTTTAATAAAAATGTGAGTGCTGTGTGAGAGAAACTTTAGAATGGGATAAATTTGTCCTTGACAAATCACATTCCAAGTTTGGCATGATCCGGAGAATTGGGATCTGAACAATCTGCGTCGAATTTGGACGCATCATGTATATGCCGGGGGAAAACAATGCACGAGATCGCTGTGAGTAAAAAGGATTTATATCGTGGGATGATGCAACAAAACAATCCACCTTACCTCTTACTTAATCAGTAGATAAAAAATACCGCGGGCACAATAAAACTGTGTGCTGGCGGTATTTCGTTATGAATGTCTGAGTCTATCAACCATCCTTTGTGTTGCGATCAGTTGCCGGTAAGAAATGTGTAAACACCCTTGACAAACAACTCGAACCGGAGGAGCCCTCAAAGGCGTTATGTGGCTGTTTTGTGCTTCGCTTGGGTTGTCTCTTCTATGGAGTTGTGCGTGTGGGCTGCGTGCCTCCGGCGGGCAGGGCTCTGCCCCTGCACCCCGTGAAGGGCCATCAGCCCTCTCGACACCCTTCTTTTTATCCCTTGTGAGTTGGTTCAGTCCGGGAGGGCCTCCAGCAGCGACAGGCTGCGGATGTGCCATCGCCCATTCTCCTTCACCATCTGCACCTGATACCGGGCGCTCACCCAGCCAGGCGGATAAATCGCATCATTGCCGTACTGGTCAATGTAAGCCTCCGCCCTCGTTCCCTTGATGCGTCCGTCAATGCGCGGGATCCGCTCCACAATCTCCACCTTGGCCTTCGTGTCCCAGGGCCAAACCCAGGTAAAGCCCATGCTCAGCCGGTGGTCAATGCCGCGCACGTTGTAATCCCGGTAGGGCGAGAGGCCGTTCACCGTGTCCTGCACGGCCTGATCCCTCGCCAGGAAGCTCTGCTGGAAGAACTTGCTCAGCTCGCTCACGTCCTCCTGCATCATCACCACCTGAGCCCGGCGGGCCATGCCGTCCTTGAGCACAACGTACATGTTGCTCATGTTCATCGCGTAGTAAAAGGCGATCACCAGCATGCCCAGCACCACGGTCAGGATCAGCAGCCGGGACGCAATGTGCCAGATCAGCCTGCGCAGATATTTCATGCAGCCCATCCTCCTCCCCTGCTGCCTTGTCAATCATTCAACGGATTGCGGGGCGGTTTTCATGCATCCGCCGTCAGCTTTTGCAGCTCGTCCAGCATCCAGGCCTCGGAGGCCGCCATGGCGCGGATGGTCTTTTCCAGCAGCGCATCGAGCTCCCAGCCCAGCATTTCCGCACCCTGGCGGATGGTGTCGCGGCTGCAGCCCGCGGCGAACTTCTTGTCCTTGAACTTCTTTTTCAGGCTGGACAGCTCCATGTCCGTCGTGGACTTGGAGGGACGCATCCGCGCCGCTGCGCCGATCAGCCCCGTCAGCTCGTCCGCCGCGAAAAGCACCTTCTCCATCTGGTGGACGGGCTCCACCTGGGAGCAGATGCCCCATGCATGGCTGCACACCGCGTGGATCAATTTGGCGGACGCCCCCAGCTTCTCCAGCAGCGGAATGCAGGCCGTGCAGTGCTCCTCCGGCCACATCTCAAAGTCGATATCGTGCAGCAGACCCACGGTGGCCCAGAAGTCCGCCTCCTCGCCGTGGCCCAGCTCCTGCGCGTACCAGCGCATCACGCCCTCCACCGTCAGCGCGTGCTGGAGGTGGAAGGGCTCCTTGTTGTATTCCATGAGACCGGCCAGCGCGGCCTCGCGGGTGATGTTTGCATTCATGGTGGTTCGTCCTTTCAAATTCGTTCCGGAAGCAGACTCCCTCGTCCGGCCCTCCCCTATGGTGCCGGGAGTGCAGACGGCAGGAATCCTTACAGGAGCTTAATCAGCATCGTCCGCTGTTCGTCCATTTCGACCTGCACCAGGCCGTCCTTCTCGATCTGCTTCATCACATCCGAGAAGCGCTTGAAGCCAATGGAGCGCTCGTTGAAGCCCGGGTAGGTGGTGAGGATGTCCGCCTTGAGGATGGAGGGGTTGACGCGCTCAAAGCCGCCCTCCTTGTAGGCCGCCAGCTGGGCCGCGAAGGCCTCCCGCCAGTTCTCGCGGGTCAGCTGGGGCTGGGCCTCGGCCGCGTCGCCGGTGTTCAGGCGGACCATCACGTTGAAGTTGTCGTTGGTGACGTGTATGTCGCCAAAGCGGCTGGCAAGCCGGGTCAGCAGCTTATAGAAGGACGCGCAGCCGTAGCTCTTCTCGTTGAAGTCCGGACGCAGGCGGGTCAGCACGCCCTTGACCTCCGAGGCGTACATCTCGTCCATGCCGCTGGACTCGTCCACGATGGAGACGATCAGCTTGTTCAGCTCTGCCTCGTCCGCCGATTCCTCGGTGGCAGCGGCGGTATTGCGCTGCTTCTTTGCGCGGACGGGCGCAGCAGCCTTGCGGCTCATGCCCTCCAGGAACTGGAACTCGTTGCAGGCATTGATGAACACGTTGCTGGCAGCCTCCGAGCGGCTGATGCCCAGCACGAACTTGCCCATGGACTTGAGCTTGCCCACCAGCGGCACATAATCGCTGTCGCCGGAGACGATGCAGAAGGAGTCGATCAGCGGGTTGGAGTAGGCCACGGACAGCGCGTCAATGACCAGCTGGATGTCCGCATTGTTCTTCTGGGCAATGCCGTAGCGCAGGCTGGGCACGACGGTGAAGGTGTTGGAAAGCAGCGTTTCCTTCAGGGTGGAGAAGCGGTCGGTATAGCCGTAGACCATGCCCAGCAGGATATCGCCGCGGATCTTGACCTTTTCCAGCACGCTTTGCAGGGTTTCCACCTTCGCGCCGCAGTTCTCAAGGTCGATAAAAACAGCAAACTTGGCCATAGAAATTTCCTTTCATGCTGCGGAGGCAATCTCCGCCGGATGGATCAGATGCGGAAGGTGAAGCGGTCGCCCCGGATCACCTGGTGGGAGGTGTGCAGCGGCGCGCCGTTCTGGTCGCAGATCACCTGCTCCAGCCGCAGCAGCGCGTCCCCGGCATTCACGTCCAGCAGGCGCGCCTGCGCGGGCGTGGCGTAGCACAGGCTGATCTCATGGATGCCCCGGCTGGGCACCAGCCCATGGGATTCCAGCAGGTGGTAGAGCGAGCCGTCCAGCGCCTCCTCCAGCAGCCACGCGGCGCTCTCCGGGAAGCAGTTCGTTTCCAGCATCACCGGCTGCCCATCCGCCGTGCGCAGGCGGACGATCTCCACCACCCGCGCGCCCTCCGGCAGGAGCAGTTCCTCCGCCGCCTTTTCCCCCGCCGCTGTCAGCTGCGCGCTGATGAGCCTGGTGCCGGGGGTGCGACCCATGAGGCGGCAGGCCTCGTGGAAGCTGTTGACGTCCCGCAGGCTCTGGGTGATGCGGGGCGCGCACACGAAGGTGCCCTTGCCCTGCCTGCGGCGCAGCAGCCCCTCCTGGGTCAGCTCCGCCAGGGCCTTTCGCACCGTGACGCGGCTGACCTGATAGGCCTCGCCCAGCTCCGCCTCCGAGGGGATGCGGCTGCCCGTGGGGTAGACCCCTGCGGCGATATCGCTGCGCAGGCGCTGCATCAACTGACGGTACAGCGGGCTGGCGCTGTCGGAAATAAGCGTGGTGGGTTTCATGGCGGCCTCCTGCATTCTGCTTGTACACATCTGCCGGACAAAAAAGCCCAGCAGCATCAGTATAGCATTTTTGCCGGGAAATTTCCACACCTTTATGGAGATTGATGATGAAATGCCGCCGCATGCTGCGCCCCGGCGGTTTCATCCGCATTTCCTATGGACAAATCCGGCAATTCGGGTTACAATGGGGGAAGAAAAACTGCGAGGAGGCCCGCCATGTATACCGAACCGACCCTATCTGCCTGCATCGTGCTGTACAACTCCGGCATGCGGGCAGCCCAGACCATCCGCA
The DNA here is from genome assembly GCA_045126095.1 of Christensenellales bacterium. Taxonomy (GTDB): domain Bacteria; phylum Bacillota; class Clostridia; order Christensenellales; family Aristaeellaceae; genus UBA11524. The sequence goes on from JBGVOA010000243.1 coordinate 30,324, forward strand.
GCTTCCAGGAGAGCGACGTGCCCCTGGAGCTCTTCGCGGTCAACAACGCCCCGGGGGACGACAGCATCCACCGCCTCAGGTGGCAGTGCCCCGGCCTGCAGGTCATCACCGCGCCGAAAAATCTGGGCTATGGCAAGGCCAACAACCTGGTTCTGCCCCACCTGCGCAGCAAATACCACATCATCTGCAATCCGGACGTGACCTTCGACAGCGACCTGCTGGGCAAGATGGTGCAGTACATGGAGCTAAACCGGGAATGCGTCCTCCTCACGCCCCGCGTCTTTTTCCCCGATGGACGGGAGCAGTTCCTGCCCAAGCGCGCCCCCACCGTCCGCTACCTCCTGGGCTGCCTGGAGAAGCTCCCCGGGCCCTTCCGCCGCTGGAGGAATGAGTACACCCTCCAGGATACCGAGGTGGAGGTGCCCACCAGCGTGGAGTTTGCCTCCGGCTGCTTCATGATGATCCGCTCCTCCGCGTTCTACCAGCTGGGCGGCTTCGACCCCCGCTACTTCCTCTACCATGAGGACAGCGACCTCTCCCGCCAGGCCCTGCGCCTGGGCAACATCGTGTACCACCCGCAGTTCTTCGTCACCCATGACTGGCAGCGCAGCAGCCACCGCAGCCTCTCCTGCGCCCTGCGCCACCTCTCCAGCAGCATCAAGTACTTCTGCAAGTGGGGCTGGAAATGGTAAGCGTGCTGCTGGCGGCCTATAACGGGGCGGACTATCTCCCGCAGCAGCTGGCCACCCTGCGCGCCCAGACCGGCGTGGACTTCCGCGTCCTTTGGCAGGATGACGGCTCCGCAGACGCCACGGCAGACATTCTTCTCGCCGCCGCCCGGGCTGACGACCGCTTCCGCCCCGGCCTTCATCAGGGACAGCGCCTGGGGGCCGCCGGGAACTTTCTCAGCCTTCTGCGCCAGGACGACGCGCCCTACGCCGCCCTCTGCGACCAGGACGACCTCTGGCAGCCGGACAAGCTGGCTCGCTGCCTCGCCGCCATGCAGGAGGCCGAAGCCGCCTGCGGTGCGGACACCCCCATCCTCGTTCACCATGACTGCCGCGTGGTTTCAGCGGACAGCAGCGTCCTCCACGGCAGCTTTTTCCGCCACCAGGGCTGGGATGGGGGCGCAAACGCCCTCCCGCAGCTGCTCGTGCAGAACAACGTCACCGGCTGCACATGCCTCATGAACGCCGCCCTGCGCCGCCTCGTGGCAGAGCACGCGCAGGCAGAGCGCATTTTCATGCACGACTGGTTCATCGCTCTGACCGCCGCCGCCTTCGGGCGCATCGTCTTTGTGGACGCGCCCCTGGTGGACTACCGCCAGCACGGCCACAACGTGTTGGGGGCAAGCCCGCACAGCCTTGTCCGCCGGGGCCTTGCCGCCCTTCGCACCCCGGAGCGCGCCCGCGAGCGCATCCGCCTGACCTACCGCCAGGCCCGCGCCTTCCGCGACGCCTACGGGGATGCGCTCCCCGCCGACGCCGACGCCATTGTGGACGGCTACCTCGCCACCCAGGCCCTGCCGAAAATGCAGCGGATGGCTGCCCTGAAAAGGGGCGGGTACCTGATGCAGAGCCGCATTGCGCGGATGGGGCAGAGGCTCTTCGGCTGACCCGCCTGATATCACGGGACGCTTCCACTGCGGAGCGTCCCTTTTCCCATGCAGGGGGGAACTCCCTCAGTCAGCGAGCAAGCTCGCTGCCAGCTCCCTCAGCGAGGGAGCCTTTGGGATTGGTGGGGACGGATGTGGAGCACCCTCCACCCATGCCCCCGTAGGGGCGAGCATGGCTCGCCCGCCTCCCCGCCGCACGCCTGCCCAGCTTCACAGGAGCGCACCAAAGC
>JBGVOA010000244.1:0-5259 GCA_045126095.1 Christensenellales bacterium
AGCATGGCCATCCTCTACCGCACCAATGCGCAGTCCCGCGTGCTGGAAGACATGCTCATGCGCGCCAACATTCCCTACAAGGTCTTTGGCGGTCAGCGCTTCTACGACCGCAAGGAGGTGCGCGATGTTCTGGCGTACCTGCGCGTGATCGTCAATCCGGCGGACGATGTGAGCCTTCGCCGCATCATCAACGTGCCCAAGCGCGCCATCGGCGACAGCACCGTGCAGGAGCTGATGAACCACGCCATGGAAAACGACATGCCGCTTTACAGCGCGCTGTCCGATATGCCGGAGAGCCTTGGCTCCCGTCCGCGCAAGTGTGTGGCGGACTTCTTCATGCTCATGACGCTGCTCATGGCCATGAAGGAAACCATGGCGGTGGACGAGTTCGTTACCATGCTGATTGAAAAGACCGGCCTGATGGAGCAGTACAAGAAGGAAGACACCGACGAGGCCCGCGCCCGCGTGGAGAACATCCAGGAATTCCTGGGCGCGGTGACGGAGTACTGCAAGGCGGCGGAAAACCCGACGCTGGAGGAGTACCTGGAGAATGTCTCCCTGGTAACGGATCTGGACGACGCAGAGGATACGGGCCGCGGCTATGTGACCCTGATGACGCTGCACAGCGCCAAGGGTCTGGAATTCCCCATCGTGTTCATGACCGGACTGGAGGAGGGCATCTTCCCGTCCTCCCGCAGCATGCAGGATGATGACCGCATGGAGGAGGAGCGCCGACTTTGCTATGTGGGCATCACCCGCGCGCAGAAGCAGCTCTACATCTCCCGCGCCAACCAGCGCATGCTCTACAACCAGGTCAACCACAATGCCCCCAGCCGCTTCCTGGAGGAGATCCCCAAGCGCCTGCTGGAGGACGAGATGGCCAACATTGCCTCGCGCTTTGGCGATCGTCCGGCGCCCCAGGCGAACCGCCCCCGCTCCGGCGGATATGGCGCTGCGCGTCCCCAGCGCAGCTATGGCGGCGGCGCACCGGTGGCCCCCGCCCGCTCTGCCACGCTGGGCGGCTTCAACATCCCGGGTGTGCAGAAGGGCTTCGTGTCCTCCGCTGCCAACAGCGTGACCTCCAAGGCCCTGGAGAACCTGTATAAGCCCGGAGACCGCGTCCGCCACCTGAAGTTTGGCGAAGGCACGGTCGAGGGCATCAACACCGCGCAGGGCCGCATCCGCATTGAGTTCACTGCCTATGGCCTGAAGGAATTCGTGCTGGCCGTTGCGCCGATTATCAAGCTGGAGGACTGACACGGTTCCATCCGGCACGGAGGGAAAGCATGTCCACGATTCAGGAAACCATGCAAGGCCTGATTGACAGGCTGAATGAGGCCAGCCAGGCTTACTACTTCGGCGACGAGCCCATCATGTCCGATAAGGAATGGGATGCGCTCTATGACCAGCTTTCCGCGCTTGAGAAGGAGCATGGCGTTGTGCTGGGGAATTCCCCGACGCACCGCGTGGGCGGTAAGCCCATGTCCGCCTTTGAGGAGCACACCCATGTGGCGCGCCTGTGGTCGATGGACAAGGTGCAGAGCCTGGAGGAGCTGGATGACTGGCTCCGCCGCACGGAGAAGCTGACGGGTCGCAGCGACCTGACCTACTATGTTGAATACAAGTTTGACGGCCTGACGCTGAACCTCACCTACGAGGATGGCTACCTCCGGCAGGCGGCCACCCGCGGCAATGGTGTGACGGGCGAGGCGATCCTCCCACAGGCGCGTACGATCCGCTCTGTGCCGCTGTCGATCCCCTTCAAGGGCTTCATGGAGGTGCAGGGTGAGTGCATCATGCGCCTGTCCACGCTGGAAAGGTATAATCAGACGGCTAAGGAGCCCCTCAAAAATGCCCGCAACGCTGCTGCAGGCGCCATCCGCAATCTGGATCCTGCCGTCACGGCGGAGCGCCGCCTGGATGCGTTCTTTTACCAGGTGGGCACCATTGAGGGCAAGGAATTCCTTTCGCAGCCTGAGATGCTCGATTTCCTGCGCGAGAATGGGTTCCCGGTCAGCGATTATCTCGGCAAGCCCCATAGCCGTGAGGAACTCATTGCCTGCATCCGTGAAATTGAAGCGGCACGTCCCACGCTGGATTACCTTATCGACGGCGTGCTGATCAAGGTGGGCGACTTTGCGCTGCGCGAGCAGATGGGCTTCACGGATCGCTTCCCGCGCTGGGCTGTTGCGTACAAGTTTGAGGCTGAGGAATCCACCACCATCCTCAACGAGGTCACCTGGGAGCTGGGACGCACCGGCAAGCTGACTCCTCTGGCCCATGTGGAGCCGGTGGATTTCTACGGCGTGACCGTCCGCAAGGCAACGCTGAACAATTTCGGTGACATCCAGCGCAAGCGGGTGGCTATCGGCGCGCCGGTGTGGATCAGGCGATCCAACGACGTGATTCCCGAAATCATGGGCCGTGTGGGCGAGCCTGCTGAGGGCGAACGGGAGATTCTCCGTCCGACGCACTGCCCTGCTTGTGGTAGCGAGCTTGTCGAGCGTGGCGCGCACATTTTCTGCACCAACCGGGAGGGCTGTCGTCCGCAGGCCATTGCCCGCATGACGCATTTCGTCAGCCGGGAAGCGATGGACGTGGAGGGCCTGTCCGAAAAGACGATAGCTCAGCTCTACGACCAGATGGGCGTGCGCGACTGTGCTGACCTCTACGCCATCACAAAGGAACAGGCGCTGGTGCTGGACGGCTTCAAGGAGCGCAAGGCGCAGAAGCTGCTGGATGCCCTGGAAGCCAGCAAGCACTGCAAGCTGGACGCGTTTCTGCACGCCATCGGCATTCCGAATATCGGCCGGAAGACGGCCCGCGACCTTGCGGCCGCCTTCGGTACCCTGCAGGCGGTGCAGTCCGCCACGGCGGATGCGCTTGTCGCCATCCCGGATGTGGGCGATATCGTAGCGCAGAGCGTTGTGGAGTTCTTCTCTTATCCCGAAAACCAGGCGATGATCGAGCGTCTGCTGGCAGCCGGTGTGCAGCCCCAGGAGGCCGCCCAGAAGGCTGAGGGCGTATTTACGGGCATGAGCATCGTTGTCACGGGCACATTGCCGACCCTCAGCCGCAACGACGCGGAGGAGCTGATCCGCCGTAATGGCGGCACGGCTGCGTCCTCCGTGAGCAAAAAGACCGCCTTCGTCGTTGCCGGCGAAAAGGCCGGAAGCAAGCTGACGAAGGCGGAGTCGCTGGGCATCGAGGTCATTGACGAAGCAGAGCTGCTCCGTCGTGCCGGTCAGTAAGGCTTACTGGCGGGGCGGAACGCTCCTGCGTGCCGCGTAGGCGTAGGCCGCCTGTGCGGGCGATGGCGCGAACACAGCCTGCTCTCCGGGCTGCCTTGCGGGCGTGTCAGCAGAGAAGGTCGGGGCGACGTCCTGCTGGGTCGGGTAGGTCGCGGCCGGAATCTGTCCGGGGCGATAGCCGGGCAGCAGGAAGGTGACGAACTTCACCGAGAAGATGTCGCAGACCACATAGCGGCTCTCAAACTCGTCATAAAGAACCAGGAACTGCGATGCGACGCTGTACAGAACACCCTGGCGGCTGATCAGGCTGCCTGTGCCGATCAGGAATTCTACGATGACGTAGTTGCCGATGTTCTCCTGCAGCACCTGCTGCATGGAGCCTTGAAAGCTGACAGTGTTAAAATCCTGATCCGGCGGCACATTGAAGCCATTGACGGCGGGGGATTCGCTCATATGGATCGCCTCCTTGCTTTGATGGTGGACTTTATGCGGCAGGACTGCCGCTTATGAAAGAGGTACGAAATGTTATCTAACTGGGAAACCTATGTTCAATGGTTCCAGGCTGACGCAGCCAACTGCATCATCAGCGCGGCGATCATGATCGTGGTGATCCTGATGAGCCTGATCCTGCATGAATGCGCGCACGGCTGGATGGCGTTGCGCTGCGGCGATCCCACGGCGAAGTATATGGGCCGCCTAAGCCTGAATCCACTCAAGCACCTCCACCCCATCGGAACGCTGTGCATGCTTTTTGCGGGCTTTGGCTGGGCGAAACCCGTGCCGGTCAACCCGCGCAATTTTCAGAATTACCGCCGGGATGATTTTCTCGTTTCCATCGCTGGCATCGTCACCAACCTCACGCTGTTTCTGATCTGCTCGCTTCTGGCGGTGATGTTGAACATGGCGCTCTGGAATGATGAATTCCTGCCCATTCTGCAAAGGGTGGAGGGCATCAACGCAGATCCGGCGGAGATGGTCAACATTTTCAGCCGGGATTATGATGCGCTTTCCCATTTTGTCGTCAAATACCCGACCTTCAATGGCGACTTCATTCGCTTCACCAATGGCAATGCGATGGGCCTTGGCGATTTTGCCAATGCTGAATGGCTGCTTTACGTCCAGCGCTTTCTGCTGATGATGGCGCAGGTCAACCTGACGCTGGCTCTCTTCAATCTGCTGCCGATCCCGCCGCTGGACGGCTTCCACGTACTCAACGACACCATCCTTGGCGGACGGCTTCAGCTGAATCAGCAGGCGTTCCAGGCGGCTCAGCTCGTGCTGATCGTGCTGATGCTTTCCACGGATATCGTCAGCATGATCCTGAGCGCCGGTACAGAGCTGATCGGCGGCTCTGTCATCCGCGTCTTTATGATGCTGACGGGACAAATGTAAGAGGGGGAGACGCTGATATGCCCATGACCTTTCAGCTCAAGGATTTCGACGGCCCCCTTGATCTGCTGCTGTTTCTGATCAATAAGGAAAAGATCGACATCAAGGATGTTTTCGTCAGCCAGATCACCGACCAGTATATTTCGCTGGTGCGCGGCGCTTCTGACCTGGATATGGACGAGGCGACGGACTTCCTTGTGATGGCGGCGATGCTGCTGGAGATCAAATCCCGCGCGCTTCTGCCTCGTCCGCCGAAGGTGGAGGAGGGTGAGGAGGATCCGGAGCAGGCGCTGATCCGCCGCCTGGAGGAATACAAGCGCTTCCGCGAAACGGCGGACGCCATGAAGCAGTTCGAGCGCGCAGCGGGAAATCTCTTCACCAAGCTGCCGGAGGAATACCCTTTGCCGCCCCAGGAGACCGAGCTGGTCGGCCTGACGCTGCAGGGCCTGACGGAGGCCTTCCTGCGCATCTGGGCGCGCAAGCCGGACACACCGGAGGAAACGCCCGAGGTGAACCACTACGCGCCCCGTGACATTCACAGGGACGAGCACAACGTGCAGGAATGCATGCTGACGCTGCTCAAGGGCCTGCGCCGCAAGGGCTGCATGCGCTTTGAGGA
>JBGVOA010000245.1:0-2841 GCA_045126095.1 Christensenellales bacterium
CGCACCATCTGCTGTGCACGGGTGAGGAGAAGCCCTGCGGCGCATGTCCGGCCTGCGTACAGGTGCACCAGGGAAATCACCCGGATGTGCTGGTCGAGAAGCCCGGCGAGCCCCTCTGCCCGGAGGTGGAACGCGGACGCAAGCTCATCCCGGTGGACGAAATGCGCTATCTGCTCAGCCTGGTCGGTCAGCATACCTTTACCGGCGGTCGGCGCGTGGTGATTATCGAGCAGGCGGACAAGATGAATCCCCAGGCGGCCAATGCGCTGCTCAAAACGCTGGAGGAGCCGCCGGAGGGCACTGTTTTTCTGCTGCTGACGGACGCGCCTGAACTGTTGCTGTCCACCATCGTCAGCCGCTGCAGGTCGCTGAAGATGCATCCCTGGGAGGAAACGTATGTCGGCCGTGTGCTGATGGAAAGAGGGATTGCGGATGACATGGCGCGCCGCTCCGCAGCGGTCAGCGGCGGGAGTATCGGCAGGGCGCTGGAGATCGCGGCAGACGCGGACTACTGGCAGCGTCGCAGCGATGTGATGAAGGATTTCTTCGGCCTCGCAGCGCGCGGGGAGATCCTGCGGGTGTCGTCCGCATGGAAGGACCGCAAGGACGAGGCGGGCGAGCTGCTGAACGACCTGGAGGACATGCTGCGCACGCTGCTGCTGGTGCGCCTGGGCCGACAGGATGAAGCGCTGCTGGCGGATTATCCCGAGGCCTGGCAGAGAATGGCTGCGTCAGCGGAGCTCAATGTGTTTATCAATCTAATGGACGCTGTCTGCGACGCCAGGCGGCTCAGAGCAAATCAGGTAACATGGCAGGCGGTGGTGGAAAGGCTGCTGCTGCGCATGATGGAGGAAAGAAGCAAATGGTCAACGTGATTGGCGTTCGTTTCAAGAACGACGGCAAGCTGTACTTTTTTGCCCCGGGGAGCCTCTGGCCCACGCCCGGGGATTATGTGATTGTAGAAACCAGCCGGGGCGTGGAATTCGCCGAGGTGGTCACGACGCTGCGGGAGATTGATGAGACGCAGCTGGACACCCCCCTGCGTCCGGTGATCCGCATCGCCTCTGCCGAGGATGTGCAGCACAACGCCGACAACCAGAAGGCGGAGCGGGAAGCGCATGTGATCTGCCAGAAGAAGATTGCCGAGCACAAGCTGGATATGAAGCTGGTCAAGGTGGAGTACGCCTTTGACAACAGCAAGATCCTCTTCTATTTCACCGCCAACGGCCGTGTGGACTTCCGCGGTCTGGTGAAGGATCTGGCCAGCGTGTTCAAGACCCGCATCGAGCTTCGCCAGATCGGCGTGCGCGACGAGGCGAAGCTCCTGGGCGGCCTGGGCCCCTGCGGCAGGCATATCTGCTGCGGCGCATTCCTCAATGACTTCCAGCCCGTGTCCATCAAGATGGCAAAGGAGCAGAACCTGTCGCTGAACCCCACGAAGATCAGCGGCATCTGCGGCAGACTGATGTGCTGCCTGAAGTACGAGCAGGATCAGTACGAGGCTGTGCTCAAGCAGATGCCCAAGGTCGGCAAGGAAGTCGTGACCCCCGATGGCGTGGGCGTTGTGAGTGAGCTGAACGTGATCCGCGAGACGGTGCGCGTGCGCATCCGCAAGGGCGACAGCCATGAGGTGCGCGATTATCCCATGGGCGACGTGCAGCGTGCGGGCCAGGGCGGTCAGCAGCCGAGGGCTGCGCAGGCTGATGAGGCTCCCGTCCAGGAGAATGCAGCTCCCGCTTCTGCCGAGGAGCAGGAGGAGCGCGCTGGCCGTGGTCAGCGCCGGGAGAAGCCCCAGCGCCGCCGTGAGGAAGGCGCCTCCCAGGAGCGCGGCGAGGGTCGCGGCAAGCCTGAAGGCGGACGCGGCGAGGGTCGTCATGGAAGGGGGCGCGGCGATGAGCGCCGCAAGGCAGCCCCGTCCGCAGAGAATGAACAGAACGGTGCCGAAGCGGCAGGGGACAAGCCGAAGGCTGAGCGTCCGGCGGAAAAGCAGCCCGAAGCGCCCGTGTCTGAAGTGAAGGCCGCTGAGGCTCCCAAGGCAGAAGCGCCCCAGCCCCATGCGTCCGCCGGATGGAAGGCGGCTCTGGCCAAGGCGATGGCCGATGCAACGGAGAAGTAAGTCACGGAAGTTAGCATTATCTAACCAAAGATACATAGCAAAAACAGCAAATTGCAACAAAACGCTTGATTTTTTCGACATGTGGTGGTATCATATTTTCAAGCAGCGCAGCAATGCGCGAATGATAAGGAGGTAATAACCATGGCTTACAAGATCACTGATGCGTGCATCGCTTGCGGCGCTTGCGCCGAGGGCTGCCCCGTTTCCGCTATCACCGAGGGCGACGGCAAGTACGAGATCAACGCTGACCTGTGCATCGATTGCGGCGCTTGCGCCGATGCCTGCCCCGTGGGTGCTCCCGAGGCTGAGTAATCGTTCGAGCAATTTCAGATGAAAGATGCTTCCTGCCCGGTTGGTAGGAAGCATTTTTCATTTGCAGCGCACTTTTGCAAATTTTTTCGAAGAAATTTGCAAAAAGGGTATTGACTTTTGCTGAAAACGAGTTATAATATCATTCGTTGGCTGCTCCGGTGGCAACAATGTGCACCTTTAGCTCAGTTGGTAGAGCACCTGACTCTTAATCAGGGTGTCCAGGGTTCGAGTCCCTGAAGGTGTACCATTTAATGGCCCGTTGGTCAAGTGGTCTAAGACTCCGGCCTCTCACGCCGCACACGTGGGTTCGATTCCCGCACGGGTCACCAAAGCTCAGGGTGCGAGAAAGAAGAAAACAGAGAATAGTTGGTGTCGATGACGGTGAGGGTCCACCCGTTCCCATTCCGAACACG
>JBGVOA010000246.1:0-4300 GCA_045126095.1 Christensenellales bacterium
TGCACCATCTCCATCAGGATGCCGCAGACCTTGCCGCTGGTCAGCGCCGCGGTCAGCTCTGCCTCGTCATTCGCATGGATGTGCATGAAGCCCTCGGGGAAGGGCCCGAAGTGGGCGTGGAACTTGTCCTGACCGGTGGCAGCCAGGGTGGCAATCGTGCGGCCGTGGAAGGAATTCCACAGCGTCACGATGGTGGTGCGGCCGGTTTCCTCGCCATAGCGGCGGGCGACCTTCAGCGCGCACTCGTTGGCCTCCGCGCCGGAGTTGCCGTAGAAGACCTTCTTCATGCCGGTCTTCTCGCACAGCAGCTGTGCCAGCTTTGCCTGAGGCGCGGTGTAATAAAGATTGGAGGTGTGGCCCAGGGTTGTCAGCTGCGCGGTGACAGCCGCCACCCATTCCGGATCGCCAGCGCCAAAGGCCGTCACGCCGATGCCGGTGCCCAGGTCGATGTAGTCCTTGCCGTTTTCGTCCGTGTAGGTCGCGCCCTTCGCGGAGGAAAGAGCCAGGTCAAAGCGGCCATAGGTGTTGGCGACGTATTGCAGATCAGTCTGCTTCGTCGAATTTGCCATGGGGATCCCTCCTCAGCCAACGCTGTAATGCGGATTGAGCTCCTGCTTGAACATGGTGCCCGCGCCTTCGTCGGTCAGACACTCGATCAGCAGCGCGTGGGGCACGCGACCATCGATGATGAAGACCTTGCGCACGCCGTCCTTGATGGCATTGGTGCAGCACTCCACCTTGGGGATCATGCCGCCGGAAATGACGCCCATCTCCTTCAACTCCTCGCAGCCTGCCAGGTCGATGCGGCGGATCAGGGTGCTGGGGTCCTTGGGATCCATCAGCAGGCCCACGGTGTCGGTCATGGAGATCAGCGCCTCGGCCTTCAGCGCACCGGCGATGGCGGCAGCGGCGGTGTCGGCGTTGATGTTGTAGACGTGGCCGGTCTCGTCGCAGCCGATGGTGGACACGACGGGGATGTAGCCCTTCTCCAGCAGGTCGACGATGGGGGTGGCGTCCACCTTGGCGATCTCGCCCACATAGCCCAGACGCTCGTCGACCATTTTGGCCTTGAGCAGGTTGCCGTCCATGCCGCTGATGCCCATGGCGCGGCCGCCCAGAAGCTCCAGCTTGGCGACGAGGCTCTTGTTGATCTTGCCTGCCAGCACCATCTGCACGATCTCGCTGGTCTCCTCGTCCGTGACGCGCAGGCCGTCCACGAACAGGGACTCCTTGCCCACGCGCTTGAGCATCCCGGAGATCTCCGGGCCACCGCCGTGCACCAGCACCACCTTGACGCCAATGAGGCTCATCAGCACCATGTCGCGCATCACGTCGTGCTTGAGCACTTCGTTGATCATGGCATTGCCGCCGTACTTGACGACAATGACCTTGCCGTAATACTTCTGGATATAGGGCAGTGCCTCCACCAGCACCTGGGCGCGGTCGGCGTTGTTCAGGCTGGAAATATGCTCGCTCATCTCATGTACTCCTTATCAGGTGCGGTAGTCGCCGTTGATCTTCACATAATCGTAGGTCAGGTCGCAGCCCCAGGCGGTGGCGGCGGCCTCACCGTCGCGGAGGGTGATCAGCACGTCGATCTCGTCCTCCATCAGGATCTCCTTGGCAATCTCCTCGGAGAAGGGGACGGAGGCGCCCATGTTGCATACGTTGATTTCGCCCTTGATGCTGCGGAAGGTCACATCGACGGCCTTCACGTCGATGTCCGCGCCGGAATAGCCCAGGGCGCACAGCACGCGGCCCCAGTTGGCGTCCGCGCCGAAGATGGCTGCTTTGAACAGGCTCGAGCACACGACGGACTTCGCGGCCAGCTTGGCGTCGCGCACGGTCTTGCCGCCGGTGACGTAGCAGGTCAGCAGGCGGGTTGCGCCCTCGCCGTCCTTGGCGATGGCCCGGCACAGGGTGGTCGTCACCTCGTTCAGCGCGGCGCAGAAGGCGGCGTAGTCATCGCCCTCGGCGGTGATCATCTCATTGCCCGCCATGCCGTTGGACATGATGCACACCATGTCGTTGGTGGAGGTGTCGCCGTCGACGGAGGTCATGTTGAAGGTGTCCTGCACGTTGTCAGCCAGCGCCTTTTTGAGCATATCAGGGGCGATGGCCGCGTCGCAGGTGAGGAACACCAGCATGGTCGCCAGGTTCGGGTGGATCATGCCGCTGCCCTTGGCGATGCCGCCCAGCTTGCAGGTCTTGCCGCCGGCCACGAAGGACACGGCGACCTCCTTCAGCTTGGTATCGGTGGTCATGATGGCCTCGGCCGCCTCCTGGGAGCCGTTCTCATGCACGGAGGCATACAGCTCCGCCATGCCTGACTTGATGGGCTCGATGGACAGGGGCTGGCCGATGACGCCCGTGGAGGCGACGATCACGTCCTCCGCCTTCAGGCCGGTCGCCTGGGCGGTCAGCTGGCACATCTGCCAGGCCACATCTTCGCCGTCGGCGTTGCAGGTGTTGGCGTTGCCGCTGTTGCAGATGGCCGCCTGAGCGATACCGTCGGCAATGTTGCGCTGGGTCACATAAATGGGCGCGCCCTTGACGAGATTCTGGGTGTAGACCGCGCTGGCAGATGGGGGCACTTCGCTGATGATCAGCGCGATATCCCGCTTGACGCGGTTCTTGCGGATGCCGCAGTGGACGCCGCCAGCCTTGAAGCCAATGGGGGCGCAAACGCCGCCGGAAATATGCTCCATTGTATAATCCTCCATATTCAATGCATGTATTTACAGGTTGAGGCCCATGGTCTCGTTCATGCCGGTCATCAGGTTGAGGCACTGCAGAGCCGCGCCGGAGGAACCCTTGCCGAGGTTGTCGAAAAGGCTGACGATTTGCAGCCGCTCGTCGTTGCCGGTGACCATGATCTTCATGCCGTCCTTGCCGGAGAGAGCGTTGGAGGGAATGAACCCGCCAAAGGCCGCGACCTCCTCAGCGCCCAGCACCTCGACGATGGGGGAGCCCGCATAGTGCGCCTTCAGGCAGGCGGTGACGTCCTCCACCGGATGCGCGCAGTTCAGCTGCTTGCCGAACAGCGGCACGGTGACCTCCATGCCGGAGTAGAAATCCGCCACGATGGGCGCGAAGATGGGTGCTGTGGTCAGGCCGGGCACATGGGTCATCTCCGGGATGTGCTTGTGGGCCTGGGTCAGGCCGTAGGGGCGGGGGGAATCCAAATCGGGGGTACGGTCAGTGCCCTCGTACTGGGCAATCATCTTCTTGCCGCCGCCGGAGTAGCCGGTGAGGGAGAAGCAGGTCAGCGCGGCGTCCCTGGGGAGGAGGCCCGCCGCCGTCAGGGGCGTGACGATGCTCACGAAGCCGCTGGCATGGCAGCCGGGCACAGCCACGCGGCTGCCGTTGATAATCCCCTCGCGGTGAGCGGCGGACAGCTCCGCAAAGCCGTAGCTCCAGCCGGGGGCGATGCGGTGCGCGGTGGACGTATCCAGGATGCGCGCCTTGCTGCCCTCGGCCAGGGCGACGGACTCCTTCGCCGCCGCATCCGGCAGGCACAGCACGGCGATGTCGGACGCGTGGATGGCTTCCTTGCGGGCTGCGGGGTCCTTGCGCTTCTCCTCGGGGAGGGTCAGCATGGTCAGGTCGGGGCGGGTGGCCAGGCGCTCAAAGATGCGCAGACCGGTGGTGCCCTCCTTGCCGTCAATGAAAATAGTCATTGCCATGGTAATTCCTCCTTGGGATTTATGCGAGTACGCTCGCATAAATATACATCAGTATTATATCCCAACAAGGGCATTTGTCAAGCCCCTGACGGCGCAAATACAAAGCATGTGCAATGTGCGTGCGCGTCAGGGGCCGGGATTATGGCGCGGGCTGGTCTGCCCACTGGAAGGTGTAGGTGTAGCGGTCGTTGGTTTCGCTCAGCCAGGCGGCGATGGTGTCCCGGATGGCCTGCTCGGAGTTGGCGCGCAGGTCATCCAGCTTTTCGCCTGTGAGGTATTCGGCGCGCAGCTCCAGGCGCTTCTGCTCCTTAATGTCCTCGATCTTCTCCGCATCGGGACGCACGCGCCTGTCGAAGCTGCCCTCCTGCTCAACGGCCAGCGCAGTGAGGCTGTCGTTCAGGCACTCAATGGAGGGGAGGAGAAAGTGGATCTGGCTGCCGGAAAAGCTGAAATCCACATTCCGCAGGTCGATGCCGAAGCTGGCCTCGTACTCATAGTGGATGGTGGTGGTGGTTACGGTGCGGCCCAGGATGTCGTTGACCTCATGGGTGATCACGCCGGTTTGCTCGGCCATTGTCGTCTCCAGGCGCGCGCTGCCCTGCAGCCGCTCGGAC
>JBGVOA010000247.1:0-4092 GCA_045126095.1 Christensenellales bacterium
TCAGCGCGCTCTGGTTGTCCATGGTGACCTGCTGGGCAGCCAGCTGCATGGTCTGCGTGTCCAGCTGCTCCTGCTGACCCAGGAGGATGATCTGCTGCTGCGCCAGCTGCTCGCGCTGTGCGTCCAGCTCCGTTTTGGTGCTTTCCAGCACCGTGAAATACTGGTACAGGCTCACGGAGAGGATCAGCACGAACACCAGCAGCAGCGCGGCCATCATGTCCGAATAGCTGATCCAGCTGGCGCCTGCATTGCCTGCGCCGGTGCCGGAGCGGCTGTTGTGTATGCGTTGACGGGCCATGCATCAACCCTCCTTGTCCGCGGGGGCCTGGGAGGCAGAGGCGACAATCTCGTCCAGGCGGGCCAGCAGCCGCTGAAGCTCCGCGGCTTCCTGGGCCGTGTCGCCGCTGACGCCGTCCTTGTTCAGGCGGTCGAGCTTCTCCGTCAGCATCTGGATCAGGCCGGCCATGTTCTGGTCAAACATGCCCAGGGACTGGCTCATGCCGCTCACCACGCTCTGCACAAAGCCCTGGCAGGAGGCGGAAAGCTCCCGGCTGGCATTCTGCATGGCGGCGGTGGAGGCGTTCAGCTGCTGCACGTCCGTCTGGGAGGCGGTGTGCAGGGTTTCCAGGGCGGCGGCGTTCTGCTGGGCGAACTGGTTGATGCAGCCCAGCAGCGTGCGGTGGCTTTCGCCCAGGGTCTGCAGGGACTGGGCCTGGCCCTCGCTCATGCGCTGCATGTTGACAAGGAGCTTGGAGGCGTTCTGCTCAAACTGCTCGTCGCGCACGCGGGCGGAGGAGAGCTCCTGCACATACAGGCTGAAGCGGTCCATGACCTCCTGGGACACGGCGCGCAGCTGCTGCGCGTCCTCCAGGATGGTGCTGGCGGCCTGCATGGCCTGGGTCACCTGATTCATGGCGACCTGCTGGTTCTGGTTGATCTCCGTCATCGTGCGGCCCAGCTGCATGAACTGGTCGTTGAGGGAGGCGTTCATCTGCTGCACGAAGCTGCCCACGATGCGGCCCACGCCGTCCACCTGGGCGCGGGTGGCGCCGATGAGGAAGGAATCCATCGCCTGGGCGACAGGGGTGAGGGAGCGGGAGATGCTGCCCTCCATCACCTGGGCCAGGGTGCCGGGCAGCACCTCGGTCAGGCCGGAAAGCATGTGGTTGGAGTCCTGGTTCTGGCAGATCAGCTGCACATCGTTATCCAGCGGGCGGGACATGGCCAGGGAGGTGAAGCACTCCACGAAATCGTCGATGGCGCGGTAGCCGGAGCCCTGCAGGATGCGGTTGAGCATGTTGAACACGATGGAGCAGGATACGCCCGCCACGGAGGTGCCGAAGGCGAACTTCATGCCAGCCAGCAGGGTGGGGACGCTGTCGATGATCCTTTCGGAGTTGCTGAAGTCCAGGCCGGACAGGCCGCTCATCATGCCCATGAAGGTGCCCAGGATGCCCAGGGAGGTCAGCAGGCTTGGGACCAGCTCGGCCAGCTGCGCGTTGCCCGGGCCGTGGACGACGGTATCGTCGTTGATGTAGTCCTCCACATTGCAGGGCAGGCCGCGGCGGTCGAGCTGCTCGGCGTTCTGCAGGAAGCGCAGCCAGGTGCCCTTGAGGCGCACGCCCATGAAGCGCTTTTCCTGCCAGACGGGCGTGCCCTGGCGGGTGCCAGCGTCCTGCTGCAGCTTGTGGATGGCGCGGCGCAGGGCCCTGGTGGTGCCGATCAGCGGCAGCAGGCACTTGAACACGCCGATAACCGTTACGCCGACAATGGCGACGTAGACCAGAAAATCGGTGATGTTGCTCAGAAAGCCGGAGAAGAGAGTGTTCAGGGCGTCGAGCATGGCGGAATCCTCCTGTATATCGGTTGGTGGCATAAGTGCCGCGTGTAAGCGTGGAATGAATAAAACTCCGATTCTATTCTACACGATTTTTGCGCGGTTGTAAATGAGGTGATGAAAATCCTTCATCACATACAACGCATCAGCGGGGGCAAATCCTCCCGCTCGGGCGCATGAAACTTGCCGGGAAGCATATAATGCAGCACAAAGCCTGAGGGGAGGGGACGCACATGGGCAGGGTCACCCGGAAACGGCCGCATCCTGCAAGGCGGCAGCGCGATCCGGCGGACATCCGCCTGCTGGGGGCGGTGCTGCTGGCGGCGGGGTTGCTGCTTTTGTTCCTGTGCGTGCCGGGGTGGGCCTGGGCGGCGCTGGTCGGGGCGATGCTGGTGGCCTTCGGCCTGTGGCTGATCACCCTCAGGCTGTGACGAAGGGAGGAAAAACGATGCGCGTAAGGCTGGTGTGCATCCGTCTGCCGAGATTCCTGGGCGGCATGGTGCGCCGGATGGCGGCGCGGCGGGCGCAGTGAGGGGGAGCGGGCGGTTCCCCCCTCTTTGTCTTTTCATTGCACTTGCATTGACAAGGTAAACGGAACATGGTAATATGATTCCGGTATCCTGAATTAAAGATTGCTGATGGGATCAGAGGTGCGCCGCGCGGCGTACTGCGGCGGAGGACAGGCATCCGGCGAAACCGCAGGAAGGGGCGCAGCGCCGAAAGGCAGGGGAGATGCCAATGCTCCTGCGCTTGGCTGCAGGCCGCACAGGTCTGTGACTGTCATCGGGCATATGGCCCGGCGGAGTGCTGATTCGGCAACAGGCGGGGCGCTGTGCGTCCGCGTCTGCCGTATGTGCACCGCAGGCTTGGCTTGGGGTGAATTTTTGATTTACGGGGCAGGATGTCCTGAATGGTCAAAAAAGAACCATCGGCGCACAATGTGAGGAGGACAAAGAAAATGGAGAAGTATCGCGTTGGTATCGTGGGCGCGACCGGCATGGTCGGCCAGCGTTTTGTGTCCCTGCTGAAGGATCATCCCTGGTTTGAGGTGACCGCTCTGGCGGCCTCTGCCCGCTCTGCCGGCAAGACCTACGCCGAGGCCGTTGGCGACCGCTGGGCCTTTGACTGGGAGATCCCTGCGAATGTGAAAGACATGGTCATCATGGACGCCTCTGACATCGACGCTGTGGGCGCGAAGGTCGACTTTGTGTTCTGCGCCGTCGACATGAAGAAGGAGGAGATCCGCGCGCTGGAGGAGGCCTACGCGAAGAAGGAGATCCCCGTGGTTTCCAACAACAGCGCCTGCCGCGGCGTGGAGGACGTGCCCATGGTGGTGCCGGAGATCAATGCCGCCCATCTGGACGTGATTCCTGCGCAGCGCAAGCGCCTGGGCACCCAGCGCGGCTTCATCGCCGTCAAGCCCAACTGCTCCATCCAGTCCTATGTGCCTGCCCTGACCCCTCTGATGGACTTCGGCCCTGAGAAGGTCAGCGTGTGCACCTACCAGGCCATTTCCGGCGCGGGCAAGACCTTCAAGTCCTGGCCCGAGATGGTGGACAACGTGATCCCCTACATCGGCGGCGAGGATGAGAAGAGCGAGAACGAGCCCCTGAAGCTGTGGGGCAAGGTGGAGGACGGCAAGATCGTCAACGCCACCGAGCCTGTCATCAGCGCCCAGTGCCTGCGCGTGGCCTGCTCCGACGGTCACATGGCGGCGGTTTCTGTTTCTTTCAAAAATAAGCCCTCCATGGAGGAAATCAAGACCCGTTGGGCGAATTATGAGACTGAAGCCCAGCGCCTGGGTCTGCCCAGCGCGCCCAAGCCCTTCCTGCAGTACTTTGAGGACCCCACCCGTCCCCAGACGAAGCTGGACCGCGATTTCCAGAACGGCTTTGGCGTTTCCATCGGCCGTCTGCGCGAGGACAAGCTCTTCGACTACCGCTTCGTGTGCCTGAGCCACAACACCGTGCGCGGTGCGGCCGGCGGCGCGATGCTGACCGCGGAGCTCCTGTGCGCCAAGGGCTGGATCACCCGCAAGTAAACACATTCGACCCCGTTTGAGGAGGTTTTCGGTATGAAGCCCCTGTTTCTTGGTACTGGTACGGCCCTGGTGACTCCCTTCCGCAACGATGAGGTGGACTGGGAGGCCTTTGAGCAGCTGATTGAAGAGCAGATCGCAGGCGGCGTGACGGCGCTGATCGCCGCAGGCACCACCGGCGAGCCCTCCACCATGACCGGGGAGGAGCAGCTGAAGG
>JBGVOA010000248.1:0-4494 GCA_045126095.1 Christensenellales bacterium
GCCACGGAGCTGGCAGCGCATTTGGGCTGCACCTGCGCGTACATGAGCACACCGACCTTCGCCTACCGCGTAGGCAATCTGCTGGTAGAGCGCGACGGCAGCATCACCGGCGAGAGAGCGGATTTGGAAGCCGCAGCCGGGTGGCTCCTTGAGAACGGCTACATTTCGAAGCCGCTGCCCACGGAAGAAGTGTCTGCGGAAGAACATGCAGAAGAAGCGCCGGTTGCCGAAGAACAGCCTGCCGAGGAACAGACCGACGACGAGCCTTTGAAAGCGCCTGCCGGGCAGGAGATCACGCACACCTGCGTCAGCCTGCCGCTGGCAGAGTTTACCCCCGCAACCCTGACCAACCTTCTGCGCATGCTGTACGCACGGCAGCGGCTGATCTGCGAGATGACACAGAGCGATTGCATCGCCATCGCACACGAGGTAATGAACACTCTGCAAAGCCCCGATTTGAATAGCATGGAGATTTACGAGCGTGTCCTGCGTGAGAGTATCGATCGGGGATTCATCCGGGGTATTGAGGTAACCGACGGACGGCTGGGCATTGACTTCCCGTACAACCCGGAACAGCCCACCCGCTGGAAGTACTACGCTGACCTGCTGCTGGCCATCGCCGATAAGGCCAAGGCCGCGACCCGCGTCAGCGCCGCCCTGATCGAACCAGAAGAAAACGAAATGAAGTATTTCTGCCGGGGCTTCCTCCTGCAGCTGGGGCTTGGCGGCGCGGCGCACAAGGAACTGCGCGGCGTCCTGCTGAACCACCTGCATGGCTACGCGGCATTTCGCACCACGGAAAAGATGGATGCACACAAGCAGAAGTACGCCGCCCTGCGCAGGCAGCTGCGGGAGCAGGATTCAGAAGCACACAGCGAGGTGAACGATAATGAGAAAACCTAAGACGATTCAGGAGCGCATGGCACAGATCAAGGCTGCACAGGACGCGGGTGACTACACCCGCTGTCCGCGCTGCGGTGAAAGCACCATGAAGCCCCGCCTGCACACCAATGCGCTGAGCCGACAGTACGACATTATGATTTGCGACCTGTGCGGCATGGACGAAGCGAAGATGGCCTTTATGGGCGCACCCAAGCCGCTGGCACATTGGGCCTGCCTGAACCCTGTGCGGGACGATTTCAAAGATACCCCCGCTGCACAGGCACTGACCCAGATTGAAGAAGCACAGATTTCCTTTCTGACACAGCTTTTCCAGCATTGGCTGACGCAGCCCGCCGATACAGATTGGGAAGCACATCGGCTGGAAGCCTATGAAAAATGTCCGGGGCTGACCACGCTGTGGTTTGAGCCCTTCGTCGCCCGGTATACCGTAGCCGAGGGCACCTTGGTGATTTCCTTCCGATTGCGGGACGGAACAGCGCAGTATGCCGCCGATCTGCTGGCTGACTGAAAAACACAGAGCAATATTTCAAAGCCGCCCGCCGGGGCGGCTTTCTTATCTCTATTTGCTTACCCGCGTGTCGCGCCACGTTGCCGCCTGTAGCCGCTTTAGCCCCTGTGGTCGAGTATTTGCCCGCCCTGCCCCCTGCGGCGCGACACGGCAAAACGTGGCGGGTTTGTGCGCAAGCCCCGGAACGAGAAAAACCGCCGTACCGATTACCGGTGCGGCGGCGGTCGATTTCGCAGCATGGGGCTTACCTGTAGCGATAGCTCTGAAAGCTGCTGTTGCTGAACAGCAGCCCATCCCGATTCAGGAACTCCCCGACGGTGGCTACATACCCGCCGCCGTCCAGGATGGCGAACTTTGACTGTGCCAGCCGGTAGATGGTATCCAGAATCCATGCGTCGCGCAGGTCTTCCCGACGCTTGATCAGGTAGGTCAGGTACTGTGCGATGAAGAGGGCTGTGTCGCTGTAGCGGTGGTTATTCGGGTCAGTGGTCAGGCGGATAATTCCGTTGTGTGCCACGCCGATCCTGCAGGTGGTATCCAGCTTTTCCATCCGCGCCAGCCGATTTGAAAGCGGGAACGGGTGTGTCATCTCCGGATTGACTCCGGCCTGTGTGCTGATGCGGAAGTGGTAAACCACGCTGTCCTTCTCCGTGAAGTGTTCTTTGCGCAGGGCATTCAGGAACTCCCCGCAGGTCATATAGCCCTTGCTGATGGTGACCATGCCGTGGCGGGCGACCATATAGCCCGCGCCGTGGGGATTGTTCTGGAACATGGTGCGTAGCTCCTGCTCCGTAGGCTGGCGTACGCCAGCTTTGGAAACGCAGATAATGCACATAGTGTGTCCTCCTTCGTGTGTCAGATTTGAAAGCTGTGTCGATGCTTACCAGATTGCCGGACGCGGCTTAAGCTGTTCCTCCCGGTCAAGCTGCAGCAGGTACTGTGCCACCGCCTCCGGGGTGATTTCGCCGCCGTCGATGCTGCACAGTACGCGGCGCTTCCCGCCGGTGCGGTAGATGTGCCAGCAGGATTTGGAAGCCTGCTGTGCCCAATGGTACTCGGTCTCGTCGTAGGGATGGATGCTGGAAACCTGCAGTGTGCCGTCTCCCCGGTCGGTGACGTGAAAGCGCTGGCGACCGATTTGAAAGGCGCGGATGTGTCTGGGTGTCATGGTGTATCCCTCCTTCAGTTAGCTGAGAAAAGTCATCTGTGCCAGCGGGTATTCCTGCTGTTCCGTCCAGTTGTACTCAACCAGCTCCACCCGGCTGTAGACCTCAAAGCTGCCGGGTTCGGCGAAAAGCCTGAACGCGATCCACGCCGACTCGGCGCTGACGTGTTCCTGCTCCTCGATTCCGGAGCCGTCATAGTGTGTGAAGCGGACGATGAATGTGCTTTCGGGCATGGTGGTGTTCCTTTCTGCGGCTGTGCCGCGCTGATTTACGAGCTTACTCTTCCTCCTCGGGGCTGTCCTCCTCGAAGCTGTACATGGTGACGCCGCCGTAGGTGTAGCCGCCGTCGTGCCTGAGATAGACCTGTGCTTCCTCGTCGAACTGTGAGAGGTAGTCGATCAGGTCGCCGACGGTCATGGTGTGCCGGACTTGGTCGATGCCGTAGCCTTCGCGCTGTGCGTCAATGTAGAGAACTCGTTTCATGGGTGTGCCTCCTTGATTTGAAAGTGTGCGGCTTCCCGCGACGCTCGCAGCGTTTCGCCCGGTTGCCAACCGGGTCTCGTCGGGCGGGTGCGCCCCGTTGTGGGGGCGGCAGGTGTGTCAGGAAGCCTGCCGCCATGCGCTGTTACCGGGCAGGAGCTTGATCAGGACTTCGCGGGCGGTTTTGTATTCGTCGCCGATGAAGCCCAGCTTCAGGAGCCAGCACCGGAAGGCGTACTTCGGGTTATCCGTAACCGGGCGGGTCGGACTGGCGGCCTTGCTGTTGAGCGCCTGTGCGCTGATAGCGAGGCACAGCTGGATATAGGCCAGTATCTTGTCTGGGTCGAGTGTGCCGTTGAAGGCGCGGAACTCGATGGTGTGCGCGGGTCGCTCGGTAGAGAAGGCCGCGTGGAGGTTGAGCAGGTGGTAGCGGCTGGAGTCGTAGTGTGTCGCCGCGCACTCCCGCCAGTCGGAGCTGCTGCCGCCGCTGTGCCTGTACCAGAGCTTTGCCATCGCTTCGAAGGAGGCAGGCTTGGCGCGGTTGACCGCCGCGAGGAACTCCGGGGCTACCGGGGCGCACCAGCGGTGCCTGCGGTAAGGGTCGATGCCCAGCGCCTGTGTCAGCAAGTCCTCCTTTGCGTTTACGATATTGACCAGCCTGCGCAGGCTGGCCGGGGTGTGCGCCCCGAGACCGACATGTACGTGGATACCGCAGGAGCTATCCGCTCTCGCGCCCGCCGCCCGGATGGCCTTGGCGACCCCGAGTACCATCGGGATATCCTCCCAGCGGCACACCGGGCTTACGACCTCCGCGCTGGGGTCGGTGACCGAGCCGTCCCGTTCGACCACCCACTTGCGCCCGTCGGGCATGGGAATGTGCCAGTCGCCAAGGTGGTGGCCGACGTAGCGGGCGGTTGTGCCGAAGTAGGCGGCTATGGCCTTGGCGGTACGTTCGCGCCCGATACCCGTGGTTTCCAGCTCTATACCGAAAGTCTGGCTACGCATAGGGGTTCCTCCTTCGCCCGGCGGCTTGCCCCGCCTGCGGCTACCGGGGGGCTGTGCCCCGCCCGGCGTGACCATTCATCACTCCGAAGGCCGAAAAAAGCAACCCGACGAAAAGCACAATCATTTTTCGGCAGTTTTGTCTAAAAAGTATCCTCGCCGCGCCGCCCTAAAAAGGGCTTCTTATATATGCGCGTAAGGGGTAGCCGCCGGGGTTTTGCCCCCGGTAGCCGCCCCGGCGAAAAATATTTTTTTTGCGCCCCGCCCGCCGGGTAGCCGCCCACGGTGATCACAAACGGCGTATACCCGTCACAAGCCGCCCTCTCTGATCGCCAGCGTTCCGCCCGGTAGCCCGCCGGGGTAGCCGCCCCGCTGGGGGGAGCTGTGCCGCCGCGCCGCCTGCCGCCGCCCGCTGCCGGGTAGCCGCGCCCCGGA
>JBGVOA010000249.1:0-5688 GCA_045126095.1 Christensenellales bacterium
ACAGTGAAGCCTGCTGTGCTCATGCGGGGCCGGAGATCGCTGGCGGGATAGCGGCGCACGTCTGTGCGGACAGCCTGTCCGCCAGGGGCGAAGTGCATTTCGTGGACGGCGTTCATGTCGTCGCCCGTGTAGCAGCAGACCTTGAAGCCCTCGGGGCTGGTCAGCAGGAATTCGATGGTGGATTCCTCCGTGCCGTCGTGGGTGCGGTAGATCTGGTTGGCCAGCAGCTGCCCATCGGGGCTGACGACCGCCAGGGCCTCACCCCAGGGGGCATTTGCTGGAACGGTCCCGTAGTGCAGCACAAGGGTTCCGTCCGCCAGCGTCAGCGCCTGGAGGGAGCTGCCGGCGGGGCGATGCTCAAGGGGCAGGGTGTACGCTGCAGCCTGGGTCGCCGTGCCCTTGGGGGCGGCGGGCAGAGCAGTGGCTCCGGGTATGTCCGCCAGGTCGGTGAGGCTGACGTAGCCACGCCGCAGGATGCCGTAGGGGTTGACGGCCTCGATGTAGGCCATGTTACCCTGCACGGCAAGCACGGTCACACCGGATTCGGCGGGGGTGATGTAGCCATCGTAGTTTGTGCCCTCCGGGTCGGCGTAGACGCGGGCGGACTCCGCGGCCAGGGCGTTGGGCTCCTGCGTGAAGGTCAGCAGGGGAGCGCCGGAGAGCTCAGGCACGGCGGACGCTGGTAGGTAGTACTCCACCGGATGCGCCTGGGAGAACCAGTGGCCCGTGAAGCGCACGAAGAGCCAGTCCTGGCCGTCTGCATCCCGGACGCAGCCCAGAACCTGCGCGGTCTCGCCGGGCTGGGGCGGGGTGTTGTGATAGGCGGATTGCAGATACTGCGTGCCGGGGCCGGAGAAGAATTCCATGTCCCCGGTGATGGTGAAGGTCAGGGGAGCCTCGGCTGCGGCGGCAGCGCAGAGCAGCAGCGCCAGCAGGATGGAGAGCAGCTTCTTGAGCATGGATTGCGCCTCCTTGGGTTTCTTTGCCTATATAGACGGATGAAACGGGTGCTTTTTTCCAGGAGGACGCAAAAAAACCGCAGCCGGTCAGGGCTGCGGCGGGATTCATTCGGCGCGGACGAGGTTTGCGAGGAAGCCGGGGTCGATCCATTTCTGCCCGTTCTCCTCCGCGAGGGTGATGGTTCCGGTGTGCCAGACGGGGTCACGGCCGGTGTTCCAGTCGAGGAGGATGCGCACCTGGAAGCCTTCGTCGCAGGCTTCGAGCGTCCAGTCCGTGGGCGTGCGGTTGGCGCAGTGCATGAACAGCGACTTGTCGTCGTCCTGCTGGGCATTACACCAGGAGGGGGCGCACAGGGACAGCATCGCGTCCCGGTCGTTGGCAGCCCAGGCAGTCATGAAAGCGCTGGCGAGGGCCTCGTCAGCCAAGACCTCCGGCGCAAGGCGGATGCCGTGGATGATGCTGCCTTCCTCCGTGTGGGTGGTGATGACCAGCATGTCGCCATAAGCGGCGGGGTTGCAGGGCATCACGCCCTCGAGGGTCAGCGTGGAGAGCAGGTCGCCCGTCTGTCCGTCGGTCAGCAGCAGCAGGGTGTCGGTATCGCCCTCCATAGCGGTGATGAGGTAACCGTTGCCCGCTTCGTCATAGACGGCCACGGGCGCGGCGACGGCGTCCACGATGGCAGTGGGATCGGGATGTGCCGCGCGCCAGACGATCTGCCCGTCCTCCAGGTTGATGGCGCACAGCTCGGCCAGACCGGCGGTGGCGTCGCAGGGGCCGGACAGGTTGACGAACACAAGCCCCTCCAGGTTTTTGCGGCCCACCACGGGGACGGAGGCAGTGCAGGGCCCGGCGGCGCTCAGGGACAGCGGAATGTCCGCCAGAATCGCGCCGGTGGCGGGATCAAGCCAGGTGAGGCGCGCTGCACCCCTGCCGGAAATGGCCAGCAGCTGCGTGCCGCCCGCCGTTTCGCGCATGGCCAGGGCGGACACGCCGTGCAGGCCGCTCTGCGTCCACAGGGGCTGCATGGTGGTGGTGTCGATGCAGATGACCTGCCCGAAGGCGTTGCCCAGCCAGAGCAGGCTGCCGTGCATGACCGGCGCGGCGGTGATCTCATAGCTGCTGACCAGCGCTGCCACGGACTGCGGGCGGTCGAAGCCGAAATGGATCAGCTGACGATCCTGGTTGGCGATAATTTGAAGTCCCAGCGACTCGGTGAAGAGCCAGCCGTCCTCGCTGAGGAAAACGGCGGTGTTGGTGTTTTTGTCGATCAGGGCGGCTGTGGTGAAGGCGCCGGAGTGGCTTTCGCGCAGCATGGCAGGGAAGGCGGCGTTGCCATCCACAAAGCGGACGACGTGGCTGGTGACGGCCTCAATGTAGCGCAGGCCGATGTGGCCGTTGCTCATCGCCAGGAGGGGGTAGGCCTGCCCGGCCAGCAGCAGCGGATAGCCCAGCGGATGCAGGGTCACGCTGCTGTTCATGGGGTAGCCGACGTCGATGGCGGCGCGGGTGGCGGAGCCGTCCGCCAGGTTGAGGAAGCGGATCTGGCCGTCCATCCCGGGCAGGATGACCTCCTTCAGGGCGGAGGTGGCCTTTGCAGCATCGGTCAGGTTCATCATCATGCGGACGTCCTGGGGCCACTTGATGATCACGGGCTGGATGTCTTCGGTGAAGGCCGGGTGCCAGCCGCCGGGAATGGCGCAGGCCCAGACAGCCTCCAGGGCAGCGGGAGCCTCCTCCAGCAGGCTTGCAGCGGCGTTCTGCCGGAAGCTGCTGCCCCGCCAGGTGGTCACGGCGTAGTCAACGGGGAGGTAAGCATCCGCGCCGGGCATGTTGATGGGCGTTTCGCGGACGTAGCCGCTGGTCAGCACGCCATCCACATAGACGGGAATGGCCGGAGCGGCCGGCGTGGGCGAGGGGGCGGGCGCAAGGGCGGCGGACTGCGGGTCAACATACCAATGGCCGTCTTCCTTCAGCACGATGACGTTGAAAACGTACGTATTGGCAAAGCCAGCCGCCTGCATGGACACCTTCGCGCGGACGGTGCGGATGGGGTCGTCCGCCGTGCCGCTGATGGAGAGGAGCTCCGCGAGTGCAGCCGGGGACCATCCGGCGCAGATGGCGGACAGGGCGGCCTGCGGATCCGACCGTGCGGCACGCCAGGAGGGCGCGGTCAGGGAGAGCAGGTTCTCCTCGCCCGCGACGCGCCAGAAGTAGAAGAAGGCGTCCACGGTGGATAGTGCTTCGGCGGTCTGCGGGTCTGTCTGCGGAGCGGGCACGGGCGTGGGGGTCATATGCGGTGCGCTCTCCGGACGTGCGGGTGCGCCGCAGAACACGCAAGGGACGAGCTCACGGTAGGCGGCCTCGTTGAGCTGCCCGTAGGCGAAGGAGCCTGCCATGGGCAGATACCGGGCGGACACGGCTGGGCAGCTGGGGTCGACATGGTATTTCGTTCCGCCGTCAGGGTTGTAATACAGCCGAGTTTCTGCTGGGGCGGACGGGGGCACGGGCAGCGGCGTGGGGGTCACATGCGGTGCGCTCTCCGCCAGTGCGGGAACGGCCAGCAGCAGCGCCAGGAGCAGGGAGATCAGTCGCTTCCTGGGGCGGCCTCCTTTGCGGTGTTTCTGTCTTCATGATAAGGCGGACGAACGTCCTGCGTCAATATGGACAGGGAAATTTTACAATTCAGCGGAAATGTAAAAGCCGCCCCGGAAAAGGGGCGGCTCAGATATGCTTACCGGCGGAACTTGATCAGCAGCAGGCCTGTTTCCAGGCTGATGATGCCGCAGAGCAGGATGGTCAGGGCGTTGGAGCGGGCGAACCACTCCATGCTGCCACGGTCGGTGAGGTCGAGCTCATCGCCGACGACGTGGTTCAGTACATCGGTGATGTGGAGCGCGCCGCCGGTCTTTTCGGACAGCCAGGCGTCCGCCGTCGCCACGCCGCTTTCTGTGAAATTGAGCACCGTGCGGGCAGCGCTGAGCACCTCGGTGGGCACATCGCTGTCCATCTGCAGGGAAAAGCCCCATATGCCGCCTGCGATGCCGACCACGCCCAGAAGGATGAGCAGGATGCACAGAATGATTCGGGTCATGCGGATTCCTCCTGTGGGGTCAGATGGCGGACGCTCACTTCGCGGCCAGGCGCAGCAGCGCGTTGGCGTAGATCTTGGTGGTCAGCATCATCTTGGAGATGCAGACGTACTCGCCGGCCTGATGGGCCAGATCCTCGTCATCCGGGAAGGATGCGCCGAAGGCCACGCCCTGCTTGAGCACCTTCGCGTAGGTGCCGCCGCCGGTGAACTGCGGTTCGGCGGGGGAGCCGGTCTCCTCGGTGTAGGCGGCCAGGAGGCTCGTCACCAGCTCGCTGTCGGCGGGAACGTGATGGGGCGCCTTCTTCTCGATCTCGACGGCGGTGAAGCCGGGCAGGGCGGCCAGAGCGTTGGCTTCCAGCTTGTCCAGGTCGGCGGTGATCGGCACGCGCATGTCCAGCGTGCAGGTGATCACGCCGTCCACCAGGTGCAGGATGCCCATGTTGCAGGTCAGCGCGCCGGAGACGTCGTCGCTGTATGCGCAGCCGAGGTTCGCGCCGTCGTGGGCCATGCCGACGGTATCGGCCAGGGTCGCGAACGCACCCTTCACGCCCAGCTCCCTGAGCAGGCAGAGCATCATGCCGATGGCGTTGCGGCGGCCTTCGGGGTAGGCGGAGTGGCCGGGAATGCCGGTGGCGGTGACCCACACGCCCTCGTCGGTGACTTCAGCCGCGTAGGGCAGGCTGGTCTTCTCAGCGTAGGCGGCGACCGCGTCGGCGATCTCCTGACCGCCAGCCAGCAGTGCCTTCGATTCGCCGGGGATGACGTTCATGCGCTCGCCGGTGAAGAGCTGCTTCACCTGCAGGCCCTCGCTGGAAGCGGGCGCGGTCAGGATCAGGTGCAGCATGGCCTTTTCGGTGTTGATCAGCGGGAAGGACGCGTCGGGGGAGAAGCCCACCTCGGGCATGTCGGCGTGCTCGGCGTAGTAGGCCATGTCCTCCCAGCCGGACTCCTCGTCGCAGCCCAGGATCATGCGGATGGACTTCTTCAGCGGGATACCGGCGGCCTTGATCGCGCGCATGGCGTACATCGCGCAGAGCATCGGGCCCTTGTCGTCGCTGGTGCCGCGGCCGTAGAGCTTGTCGCCCTCGCGCACCGCGCCGAAGGGATCCATCGGCCAGCCGTCGCCCGCGGGCACCACGTCCAGGTGGCCCAGCACGGCGATGGCTTCATCCGACTCGCCCGGCAGGGTTGCGTCCAGCGCGTAGCCGTCAAAATCGCGGACGATGAACCCCTCGGCCTTGCAGTCCGCCAGCGCCATGTCATACATGCGGCGGCACTCTGCGCCAAAGGGCGCACCGGGGGCGGGCTCGTCCTTCACGGACGGCACGCGGATCCACTTGGCCAGGTGAGCGGCGAACTCCTCGGCGTAGGAATCAATCAGGGCGTAAACTTTCTTGTCCATAGAAACCTCCAGAAATGAATTATGAATTCGGAATTGTGAATTTAGTTTGTGGGACGGAGGAACCTCTCAGGCAGCGGCACGTCACAGCACATCACTCTTTGCTGCGGAACTGCGTCGCGGCGCACCCTCCGTGCGCCGTGACCGCTCAAGGATGACGCGCAATAAACACCACCAAAGATGGGTTTCGAAAGGGCCGAACGGCCCTTCGCAGGGTGCAGGGACAGAGTCCCTGCCG
>JBGVOA010000250.1:0-2326 GCA_045126095.1 Christensenellales bacterium
CGCCGCATCCGGTGGACGCGGGCGTTATCCTGTCCGCCGGGCTACTCCAGCCTGAGGGTGCCATCGTCCTCCGTGGTGCTGAACAGCTGCGAGAGCTGCCGCCCCATCATATTCACCGCCGCCAGCACGCGGCTGTACTGCATGCGCGTGGGGCCGATGACGCCGATGGTTCCCTGCTGACCGTTGCCAGCGGTGTAGGTCATGGTCACGATGGAGCAGTCTTTCATCTCCGGCACGCCCGTTTCCGGGCCGATGCGGACGGTGAAGGCCATCTCCCCGTTCTGCCCGATGATGTCCGCCAGGCGATCCCGCGTTTCCATCAGGCTCAGGAAGGAGCGGGCCTTCTCCATGTCGGAGTACTCGGGGTAGCTGAGCATGTTGGCCGTTCCGCCGATGGCCACGTGGGGGCGGATATCCTCCCCGCGCTCGTGCATCACATGGCCCAGGCCCTCCAGGAGATCCGCCTGCGCCGTCATCCGGCCCATCAGAAGCGGGATGCGCTCCACCGCCTCGGGCAGCGTGCAGTCCTTCAGCTCCTTTGTCAGGGAGCGGCTGATGGTGTACAGCGCGTCCTGATCCAGCTCCTCGCTGACGTGGATCACCGAATCCCGCACCACGCCTGCGTCGGTGACGATCACCACCAGCGCAGCGTTGTCCGCCACGGACACCAGCTGGATGTTGCGGATGCGCGGCTCCACGCCCGTGGGCGGAAGCACCACAGCGGTGTACTTCGTCAGGCTGGAAAGCACCTGCGCCGCGTGGTCGATCACATCCTCCATCTGCCGCGTGCGTCCGGCGAAATGCGCCCGCACCAGATGCTCATCCTCTGCGGAGAGCCGCCCGGTCTCAAGCAGCTGATCCACATACAGCCGGTACGCCTTGGCCGAGGGCACGCGTCCGGCGGACACATGGGGCTGATCCAGGTAGCCCAGCTCCTCCAGGTCGCTCATCTCATTGCGGATCGTTGCCGAGGAGAGGCTCATGCCGTACTTCTTGGAGATCGTACGGGAGCCCACCGGCACAGCGGTCAGGATGTAGTCATCAATGATGGCCTGCAAAATACGGAATTTCCGCTCGTCCATCGCCATGCCAGCGCCTCCTTTCCGGCGGGATGTGGCCGCTGGCAAGATAGCGACCACTTCCGTCATTGTTAGCACTCACTCGAAGCGAGTGCTAATCACAGTTGATAATATACCCCCGCCGCGCCGCTTTGTCAAGGGGGTGGCGGGGATTTTGCTCATTATTTTTTCATGAGAGCGCTTCATCATTGTGCCCCGGGCCGGCAAAAACATGCTTCACCTGCCGAAGGAAAGGCTCTCCAGGGGATCCGAACCGTGATTGATGTCCAGACTTCCGGCGGGCACGAAGCCGCGGGCAACCTTCCCCTGCACGCTGACCTCGACGTAATCCCAGGCGCTCTGGTTGTAGAAGCGGGTCAGCCAGGTCACCTGCGTGCCGGGCTGCAGGGAAGCGATGGAGGTGCCATTGCGTGCCGGATCGTCCGTGAGGCTGCAGCCGACAGCCACGGTGGCCGCATCGCAGTCAAAGTGCAGGCTGGTTTCCACCGGCACGCCGCCGCGCACCTTGTTGCCGTTGATATAGCCCACTCGCACGGAGCCGCCGTTTGTCTCGTACATGATCAGCAGCCAGTCGCCCTCCCAGCCCGCGGCGTAGATCGCACCGTTGGTGGAGGCCGTGGCCTTGCCGGACGCACCGCGCCAGCTTCTCTCGTTGGGCGCGGAGTAGACGTCCAGCTTCTGTCCGCTGCGCAGGCGGACGTAATCAAAGCCCTGGAGGGTGTCAAAGCCGGTGGAGAAGCTGTCCCAGATGGAGTGGCCGTAGTCGTTGTTCTTCTTGGCCGCACGCACCTGCTTGATCAGATCCACGTTATACCATTCCACGCTGTTCAGCTGCGGATAGCAGGCCACCTGGTTGCGCGGATCGTCATTGGGCACATACCAGGGCATGGCGCGGAAGTAGTTGTCGTAGGCCTGGCCGGGCTCAAAGTTGAAGCCGTGGCGGGCGAAGATCTCGTTGAAGGCATAGCCCAGGGTCTCGTAGTCCCAGTAGTCAATCTCCTCCCACGTCAGCTTGCGCGAATCGCTCTCGGGCAGCACATACATGCGATCCGCCAGCGCGGTGCCCGGCATCAGCAGGGTCAGCAGCAGCAGGGCAAAACCCACAAGCAGCTTTCTCATGCTCCGCCTCCTCTCCCATCATTGTCCAGTATCAAGTATATAACAGGCTTTTGCAGGCTGTCAACCATAATAACGGATGAGGGGCGCAAATCCATCCCGGCCCTCCCCTTGCCAAATCAGGCGGCGGA
>JBGVOA010000251.1:0-1685 GCA_045126095.1 Christensenellales bacterium
TCACCACACCGGCGGACACAAGGGCGCTGCCAGCCATCCGCCTCGCCAACAGCAGCAGCGCCGCCGCCAGCCCCGCCAGCGCGCAGCCCGCCGTAATCACCGCCCGGCGCAGGCCCGGCAACGAAACCTCCGTCCGCGCAAGGTCAAGGGCCGCTTCGAGGATGCTGCGCCGCAGGGGCGTGACCGCGTCGCACACGGCCTTGTCCAGCGTGTAGACCACATCATCGCGGGCGATGGCCTTGCGGCGGCTCTCCGGGGTCAGGGCGCGGAAGCCATCATCCCGGCGGACGTCCGCCACGAGGATGGCCTCCTCGTCCGCATCCAGCCACATGGGCAGGGCCGCGTCCGCCGCATCCTCCTGCCACAGCGCGCCCCACCAGGCCGCTACCGCCTCACTCTGCTGACGGGCCGCCTCCGCCGTCCACATGCCCAGCACGTCGGGGGCCAGCTGCCACTCCTCATTGAGGGCTGCCGCCGCCGCATCAATGCGCTGCTGCTGCATGGACAGCAGCTCCGGCCTGGAGCCTGCCGCCAGGGCGAAGCGCTCCGTCGTCACGCAGGCGAAAAGCCCCGCCGCTGCCGCGCCCAGCAGGCAGATCACCGCCAGCAGCGCGGCAACATACCGCATGCATCCCTTCATCGGATCACCGCCAGCTTCAGCGCCGCAAACACGCCATCCTGCAGCATTTCGCCGCCCAGGGCGCACAGGATGGCCAGCAGCGCCGCCAGCGGCAGGGTCAGCGCCAGTATGCAGCGCAGCGCATGTCTGTCCTGCATCATGTTTTCACTCCGTTTCGTTCCTTTTGGGGTCAGTGGTGGCGGGTGCTCTCGCGGGTGCGGCGGCGCTTCTTCTGCACGCCCTCGTCCGGCGGCGTTTCGCCCCTAAGGGACAGCATCTGATCGCGCAGCTTCGCCGCCCGCTCAAAGTCCAGCTCTCGGGCCGCGGAGAGCATCTGCTCCTCCAGCTGCTTCACCAGCGCCGCCACCTCGTCCTCCGACATGGCCGCCGGCGCGGATTCCTCCACCTTCTTTGTGATCTCCAGCACCTGATGCACGGCATTGCGCACGCTCTCCGGCGTGATGCCGTGCTCTTCGTTGTAGGCCTGCTGAATGGCGCGGCGACGCTCGGTTTCCGAAATGGCGC
This sequence comes from Christensenellales bacterium, assembly GCA_045126095.1. GTDB lineage: Bacteria > Bacillota > Clostridia > Christensenellales > Aristaeellaceae > UBA11524. The sequence goes on from JBGVOA010000251.1 coordinate 1,145, forward strand.
GCATTATGCTGTCCGTCATGACGTCCGCGTACATGATGACCCGTCCGTCCACGTTTCTGGCCGCGCGGCCGATGGTCTGCACCAGGCTCGTCTCCGAGCGCAGGAAGCCCTCCTTGTCCGCATCGAGGATCGCCACCAGGCTCACCTCCGGCAGGTCGAGGCCCTCACGCAGGAGGTTGATGCCCACGAGGATGTCGAATTCGCCCAGCCGCAGGCCGCGGATGAGCTCCATGCGCTCCATGGTCGTCACGTCCGAATGGAGGTAGCGCACGCGCATCTCCATTCCCCGCAGGTACTCTGTCAGGCTCTCGGCCATGCGCTTGGTCAGCGTCGTCACCAGCACACGCTGGCCCTTTTTCACCACCTGGCCGACCTCGCTGACCAGATCGTCCACCTGGCCGGTGGCCGGGCGCACGACGATCTTCGGGTCCAGCAGGCCCGTGGGGCGGATGATCTGCTCCACGGTTTGCTGCGTGCGGCCCATCTCGTAGGGGCCGGGGGTCGCGCTGACGTAAATGGTCTGCCCCACCCGCTGCTCAAA
>JBGVOA010000252.1:0-3086 GCA_045126095.1 Christensenellales bacterium
AGCCCCTCGGTGATCAAAAGCACCAGGAGGATCACCAGCATTGTGCGCATATCACGCAGCGCAGAGGGCTCCAGCAGGCGCAGGAGGATCCACAAAAGCGCCAGCGCGCAAACGATCAGCAGCAGCGCGCCGCCATATACGGAAAAGTTGAAATCCGAGGAGGTCAGAAGGCCCAGCTCGCCGAGCATCTCCAGCTGACTCTCCGTCACGCGCTCACCCTCGCGGATGATGAACTGGCCCTGCTTGTAGGTGACAGGCAGCACGGCCTCACGGGCACGTTCGCGGGCCTCGCGGGTGGCAGCCTCGTCCACAATCATGTTGGCCTGGATGGTGGCGGTGAGCAGCGGGCGGATGATGCGGATGACCAGCTCGTTGCTGTTGTCTTCGTAGCACTTGTCAACAATGGCATTGATCGTCTGCGTCCGCTGTTCCTGCGAGATGCTGTTTTCCAGCGCCTCGGCCAGCATGCTGCTGACGCTGGAGCGCATGGTGTCAAACTCTGCATCGTCAGTGCGCATGAGCACCTGGGCCTGCTGATCGGAGATGTTCAGCCGCGTCACCAGGGAACGGCCCTGCTTCTTTTCCTCTGCTGTGAAGGTGGCGGAGGCGTTGGCGGGCATGTTCCGGCTCTCGCGCAGCGACTTACCGTATTCCTGCACCAGCTCCAGCTGCGCAAGGGTCTCCTCCAGGGCTGTCATCACCTCGCGGGAGATGCCGTCGTCCCGGTGGTAGGAGGGGCCCACCGCCAGCTCCGCGCGGCTGCGCTGCTCCCGGGTGGCAATGCGATCCTCCACATCCTTGGTCGCGGCGATGTTCCTGTCGGAGATATCGCCGACCTCCAGGCTGTAGCGGCCGGAAATGCACACCGTGCAGCACACGGCAAAAAGCGCCGCCGCACCTGCGAGCATCAGCATCATGCAGTGCAGGTCAAAGGCTCCCAGGGCACTGCGGACGCGCGTGAGCAGCGCCTGCAGAAACTGACTGCCCTTCTTCTCCGGTTTGATGCCGGACATCATGTTCACTCCTTTATGCTCCTGCGCCCATCAGCGGTGTGAGCGTCATAGGCGTCAACGATCTTCTGTACCAGCTCATGGCGCACGACATCCTTGCTGGTCAGGTGCACCATGCCGATCTCCGGGATGTCCTTGAGAACCTCCAGCGCCTCTGCCAGGCCGGAGCGCTTGCCGTAGGGCAGGTCGGTCTGCGTCACGTCGCCGGTGACGACCACCTTGCTGCCAAAACCCAGGCGCGTGAGGAACATCTTCATCTGCTCGGTGGTGGTATTCTGCGCCTCATCCAGAATGATGAAGGAATCATGCAGCGTGCGGCCGCGCATGTAGGCCAGCGGAGCCACCTCCACGGTGCCGCGCTCCACCAGCTTCTGGTAGCTGTCCACGCCCATGAAATCGTAGAGCGCGTCATAGAGCGGACGCAGGTAGGGATCAACCTTCTGCGTCATGTCGCCGGGCAGGAAGCCCAGCTTTTCGCCTGCCTCCACCGCGGGTCGGGTCAGCACGATGCGCTCGATCTCCTTATTCTTCAGCGCCACCACAGCCAGCGCCATCGCCAGGTACGTTTTGCCCGTGCCGGCAGGGCCCACGGCGAAGGTCAGGTCATGGTTGCGGATGGCCTCCACATACTGCTGCTGACCCAGCGTTTTGCAGCGGATCTGCTTGCCGCGGTGCGTGATGGCCACCACCGAGCGGAGAATTTCGTCGATCATATCGACCTTGCCTTCCCTTGCCAGGGCGATGGCGTAGCGGATGCGGCTGCGGTCCACCAGATCGCCGCGCCGGATCATCTCCAGCAGCTTGCCGATCACGCTGATGGCCAGCTCCACGCCCTCCTCCTCGCCGGACACGTTCAGCTCTGCGCCGCGCAGGGAAATGCTGACTGCGCATTCCTGCTCGATGAGGGCGACATGCTGGTCGTTGAAGCCGAAGAGCGTCATGTATGCGTCCATGGTGTCCACGGACAGTATCATTGTGCGGGTATTCGTCAAAAGGAGCTCCTTCCTTCCTCGCGGCTGTTCCAGGGAGCGCAACTCAGTCCGAAGCCGCCATGTCGGACGAGCGTTCCTGCTGCGCAATGTCCACCAGCATTTCACCGGTAGCCACAGACAACAGTATCTCATCCTCTATGATACTCCAATTCACCCAATTGTCAACAAGTGAATCCCTTCCGGCTGTGATTTGCAGGAGTTTCTGCACCGCTGCACGCTCATTTTCCTCCAAAACAGACTTAAAGTCTCTTTCTGCAGACCGCAAGTCGGTTTCCATCATTGTTTCCGACCTGATGGCAAAGGGGATGAAGAGCCCGCCCAGGGGCATTTCTCTTGCATGCACATCCTGGTTGGCAAAGTCTGCTTCCCCCGCTCGCCACAGGCTGAACCAGGGACAGATGACCGTTGTGCGCGTGCGCTCATTACCCGTCGGAATCGTTTCAGTGCCATGCAGCGGCGTTTTTACAGCGACCTCCACCCACACGCGGGCGTACACGCTTCCGCGCGCGGCAACAGGCTTCATCTCCCCTGAGGACGTACGTTCCACCCCCTCAATGAGCACCTGCCCTGCGCGGACGGTATCCCCCGGCTTGACGACTGGTGTTCCCGCTCGTGTGACAATCTGCTGCACCACGCCATCCTGGGATGCAACAACATTGCATGGTGCGGACTCTCCCTCTTTTGCCGATTTCACATTCCCCTGCACCGCCCGCACGGTCAGCGTCACGCCACGCCAGCCGCACTCAAACCAGGCGACCTCAGGATAGCGCCACTCCAATGCATCCTGAAGCGCCACAAGATCGATAGCGGAACGCGGGCGGGGTGCACGGATTCCCATGTCCGCAAGGGCAGCACGCAGATCCGCCTCATAAGAATCGGCATCGATGAGCTCGATCTGCCAGCACATTCCTGAGGCTGCAAAACACAGGATTACTATCAGGAACATGCCGGTCACCGCGAAGCAGCGTCGGCGGAGCGCATCTGCAGCTCTTCCGGCGCCAATTCGCTCTCCGGGCGTCAACAGCCAGCCGCCTTCGTCAGCCAGTGTGGCAAGCGTCAGCATTGCGCGCTCTTCGGTGACAGC
>JBGVOA010000253.1:0-2694 GCA_045126095.1 Christensenellales bacterium
CAAAAAGGAGCAGGATGGGAATGATGAGCATGACCTGCGAGATCACGTCCGGCGGGGTCAGCACAGCGGCGATGATGGTCACCGCGAGAATGATGTACTTGCGCTTGCTGGCCAGCATCTGGTAGTTCGTCAGGCCCATACGGGTGGTGATGTAGAGCGCCACCGGCAGCTCAAAGGCCAGGCCGAAGGGCACGACAAAGCCGAAGAGATAGTCCACATATTCCGCAATGGACAGGCGGAACTGCACCAGATCGCCGCCCATGGCGATGAAGAATTCCACCGTGAGCAGATACACCGCACCATAGCAGAACACCACGCCCAGCAGGAAAAGCACAACCGAGGACAGGAAGATGATCCAGAATGTGCGCTTTTCATGCGCATAGAGGGCAGGGCTGACAAAGCGCCACACCTGCCAGATGATGACCGGACTGGCCACAATGAAGCCCGCAATAATGGACACCTTGAACTTCGTCAGCAACGGCTCCGTCAACGCGATGGAGCTCATTTCGATGCCGCGCTGGGCAATGGGCTCCTTGATCAGCGCCATCAGCGGGTCCACTGCGAAGCTGAACACGAGCACAACGCCAATGAGCACCGCACATGCGCTGATGATCAGCACATTACGCAGCGCCACCAGGTGTTCAAGGAGGGCTTGCCGCTTCTCCTGTTTTGATTCCATGAAAATTCTCCTTTACAGAAGCTGCCAGGATTACTCCTCGCTCTTCTCCTGCTTCTGCTCAGGCTCCTTCTCCTTGTCCTTACCGCCCTTGAGCTCGTTCCTGAACTCATTGATGGACTTGCCCAGCGCCTTGCCGATGCCGCCGATACGGCCCGGGCCGAAGAGCAGCAGCGCAACCACCAGGATCACCAGAATCTCCGTAATGTGCAGATTATGCATAACATGTACCCCCATTGACCGGCAAGCACCGGTTTATTTCTCTTCCACGGCCTGTTCGACTTCTTTGGCCGCTTTTTTCATATCGTAGTCCAGGCCCTCGGCCATGGCGCGCAGCTCGTCCTGCGCGGCACGGACATCCTCCGAAACGTCCGCGTCCTTCATCGCATCCTTGAGCTGCTCGCCGGTCTCCTGCATGTCCGCCGCAATCTCGTCCAGGCCGAATTCATCCTTGAACTGGTCGATATAATTGCGGGCCTTTTTCACCATGCGGGCGATCCACCGGGCCACCTTGGGCAGATCCTTCGGGCCCACGACCAGGAAGGCGACCAGCAGTACAAGAACCAGCTCCATCATGCCAATGTTGAACATGCCAGACTCCCCCTTTCCCGCAGGCTCGTTACTCAGTAAGAATCATTATACTACAAAGTCCGCCAAAAGTAAATGCCTACTTTTTGCGTATTTTGCAATCAGTTTGACTTGACTGACCAGCTTGTTTGATATATAATTATCTTACCAAATGCTTGGTGCGGCATTTTCCGCCGCTCTACGACCTGTAACAGGAGGAAAAACCAATGAGCAACATGAATCGCCGTGAGTTCCTGCGCAATGCGGGCAAGGTGGCCCTGGGCGCTGCTGCGCTGACCGCCGTCCCCGCCGTTCTGACCCCCGCCAAGGCTGAGGCCGCCATCGAGGCCCCCGCCTTCCCCTGGACCTGGCCCGGCCTGGACGTGGCTGAGGTGCAGGACAAGATCTACGCCAACTTCTTCGCCAAGGGCGGCTGCTGCGCGGGCGTTGCCTCCGGCATCCTGGATCTGCTGGCAGAGAAGTACGGCTATCCCTACAACCAGATCGATGGCCGCATGTTCGCCCACGGCGGCGGTGGCTACGGCCGTCGCAACCTGTGCGGCTCCCTGGGCGGCGCCTTCGCCGTGCTGAACCTGTTCGCCACCGGCGCTGACATGAGCGGCATCCGCACCAAGATCTACGAGTGGTACGAGAGCACCAACCTGCCCATCTACCAGCCCGCTGACAAGCCCGAGCATCCCGTCCACACCGTCGCCGGCTCCGAGCTGTGCCGCGATTCCGTTGGCAACTGGATGGCCGCTTCCGGCTACGAGTTCGGCACCCCCGAGCGCGGCACCCGCTGTGCTTCCCTGTCTGCGGACGTGGGCGGCAAGCTGGTTGCGCACCTGAACGCCCTGTACGGCTTCGGCCCCGCGGTTGAGGAAGAGGCTGCTCCCGTTGAGCCCGCGCTGGCTGCGAACGAGTACATCGGCGTTGGCAAGGGCTTCGGCGGCGAGATCAAGGTCAAGGTGACCATGGACGGCGCCAGCATCGCCAAGATCGAGGTGCTGGAGCACGGCGAGACCGCCGGCATCTCCGACAAGGCCTTTGGTCTGATCGACGCCATCGTTGCCAACAACGGCACCGCCGGTATCGACGTGGCCTCCGGCGCGACCTTCTCCTCCAACGGCCTGTTCGAGGCGATCAACAACGCCCTGGCCCAGGTGAAGTAAGCTTCATATCCCCTGCTCCCCGTCTTCGGACGGGGAGTTTTCTCGTGCAGCAAAAAGAGCCCCTGCAGGTGCAGGGACTCCGCTATGCATTTATTCCGCCACGCCCCACAGGGCCTCGCCATCCTTGGACAGCAGCGAGCAGGCAATGCGCTCGCCCTGGCGGTAGACGCGGCCCTCCCACTCCTTGCAGAAGAGCTGCATGCGCAGGGTATCGCCCTCGCAGACGGCCTCCGCCTGCTTGAGCGTCACCGGGCGGCCATAGACCACATCGCTGTTGCA
>JBGVOA010000254.1:0-2855 GCA_045126095.1 Christensenellales bacterium
AGCATGCTCAAGGCCGTTCCGCCCATCCTGCACCTGGCGGACTGCCTCGTATCCTGCAATGGCTCCGAGGTGTGGAGGAGCACGGGCGAAATCCTCATGCAGGAGCTGCTGCCCGTTCCGCTGGCGCATGAGGTGGCCGCCTTTGCCGCCGAGCGTGGGGTGTACTGCCAGACCTACGCCCCCGATCGCTTCTTTTACACGGTGGAGAACGAATGGGCCGCTTCCTACGCGAAGCTTTCCTCCCTGGAGGGCGAATGCGTGGGCGATCTGACAGCCTTCATCCGTAAGCCCGTCACCAAGCTCCTGATGATGGACGATCCCGCCCGCGTGGCGGAGCTTCTCCGGGAGGCGCAGGCGATCTTTGGCGGGCGTGCTTCCCTCACCTGCTCCAAGCCTTACTTCCTGGAGTGCAATCCGCTCAAGGCCACCAAGGCCAACGCCCTTGCCTGGTGTGCGGAACATTTCGGCTTTAAGATGGATGAGCTGCTGTGCTTTGGCGACAGCCTCAACGACGTCTCCATGCTCCGGGCCGCCGGAACGGGCGTATGCGTTGCCAATGCCCGCGAGGACGTGAAGGCCCTGGGCTTCCCCCTCTGCCGCGCCAACAGCGAGGACGGCGTGGCCCACTATATCGAAGACAATATTCTCTGATGCACGGAGGTAACCCCGATGATCCAGGCTGCTGATTTTGCCAAAGCGCTCCAGCTGACGGAGCTTTCCCCCTCCACCCGCACCGAATGGGACATCCGCACCGCCGACCTGAATCGTCCCGGCATGCAGTTCTGCGGGTTTTATGAGTACTTCGCCTTCGAGCGTCCGCAGGTGATCGGCAAGGTCGAGATGACCTACCTGGAGAGCCTGCCGACGTCGCAGCGCCGGGAGATGCTGGAAAAGTACTTCTCCTTCGACCTGCCCTGCGTGATCGTCTGCCGCGGCATGAAGGCCCCGGACGAGCTGCTTGAGGCCGCCGCCCGCCGCAACATCGCCGTCTACCAGACCAGCATGCTGACTACGAAGTTCACCTTCTCCGCCATCACCTACCTGAACCGCTGCCTTGCTCCGCGCGTGACGCGCCACGGCGTGCTGGTATCGGTGGACGGCATCGGCGTGCTGCTGACGGGCGAAAGCGGCGTGGGCAAGAGCGAGGCTGCGCTGGAACTGATCCGCCGCGGCCACCAGCTCGTTGCCGACGACGTGGTGGACATCTGCAAGGTCAGCGATAGCCGCCTGGTGGGCGAATGCCCGGAGATGGTGCGCCACTTCATGGAAATTCGAGGCATCGGCATCATCGACATCCGCACGATGTACGGCGTATCCGCCGTGGCCCAGAGCCGCTCCATCGACCTGGTGATGAACATGGAGCAGTGGGTCTCCGGTAAGGCATACGATCGCCTGGGCCTGCACGAGGAATACACCACCATCCTGGGCGTGAAGGTGCCCAGCCAGACCCTGCCTGTCCGCCCGGGCCGGAACCTCGCCATCATCATCGAGGTGGCCGCCCGCAACCTGAGCCTGCGCCGCATGGGCTACTCCGCCGCCAAGGAGCTGGACCGCCGCATGCAGGAGATGATCATGAAGCGCGCCGGACAGAGCAGCGAGGAATAAACAAGTGAAGCCCCGCTACAGCCTCCTGAATACAGGGTGCAGCGGGGCGTTATCATATACGGACAATATTCAGCAGGCAAAGGAACAGCGCCAGTACTGACCAGCATGCAGCAACCGCGCCCAGTAACGCAAAAACGCGCGATACCTTCTCGCAGATCTCATATGCAACAAACCGGCCCTTCATCCGTTTTCGCGACACCTTCCCAAGGATGCACAGCGGTACAGTTCCCAGCATGAAGCCCCATATGCCAATGTGCACCAGCCATTCCTGCTCCAGCGGATAGGTAAATAGATTGTACGTGCAAGCACCAAAGCCGCACAGCAGTACAAACGGAATGGCATCCAACAGCAGTTGCAGCGCAATACGGGTTTTCATGTGCTTGTCAAAGAAATCCTGATTCGTTCTCATTATGTGTATCCTTTCATCTTATAACCAGCCATTGCACCCACAGCCAGAGCTGCACCATCGTCAGCAGCCCGCCGATGATGTTCAGGCGGATCAGCGCCATGCGCAGCCCGTCCGGCCATGTCTCCCGCACCGCATGGGTGAAGCGGTACAGCAGCAGGCTCAGCAGCCAGATGACGCCTGTTGAAAAGAAGGCCGCCACTCCTGCAAACATAAAGAAGAGAAGCCAGCCGTAGAACGTCTCCTGTCCCGTCACGAAAACACCCACAAAGCCGAAGAGAAACAGCAGTGCAAGCGTCAGCGGCAATGCCGCAAGCACCACATGCAGCCCCGTAGTGAAGCGCGGATGCGCCGCAAAGAAGCTTCTCAGCCTGTTCATCGTGCCACCTCCCGGGTTCAGTGTAGCACAGAGGCGTCTTTCCGGTCAACTTTCCCAGATTTCTTTTACATTTTGTCATACCGCGAAATTCACCGATTATTCGCCCACCGGCAGGAGTTTCCGCATCCGGCACAGAATGTATATGGTTGGAATCCTGACATTCCCCATTCATTTTCATCAGGAGGTACTGATTATGGTATACATCGGTTTTGACGTGGGCGGCACCGGCGTACAAGTCGGCATCGTGAGCCGCGAGGGCGAGATCCTCTGCAAGGGCGGCATTGTCACCCGCACGGATATCCCCTTCTCCGAGCAGATCAAGGCCATGGCGGACTGCGCGCTGCTGACGCTGGCAAAGTCCGGCCACAGCATTGATGACGTGGCTGCTGTCGGCGCGGGCATCCCCGGCGTGGTGGATCCCCGCACGGGCCGCATCGCCTTCTGCCCCAACCTGGGCTGGAAGGA
>JBGVOA010000255.1:0-1521 GCA_045126095.1 Christensenellales bacterium
GAAGTCCTCGGTGTAATGGCCAAGGGCCTGAGCGCCGTGCATTTCAGGAATCTCGCACAGCTCATGGATGGGGAAGGCGCGGCCATCCGCCAGACGCAGGGCCTGCTTGTCCTCCGGGAAGAGAGCATCCAGCTCGGTAGCACGCACGCCCAGCACATCCACCAGGTTGTGGGGCGCGCCGCCCAGCCAGGCCAGGCCGGACTCATCCACCACGCCGGAGAAGTAGGTCATCAGCAGCGTGCCGCCGTTTGCCACATAGGCGCGCAGCTTTTCAGCAAAGCTTTCCTTCAGCATGAACAGCATCGGGCAGATAACCAGCTTGTACTGGCTCAGGTCGGTGCAGTCCCGCTCGTCGCGGAAGTCCACGTTGATGCCCTGCTGCCACAGGCTCCGGTAGTGCATGTTCACGCTGTCGAAGTATTTCATGTTGTGGGCCTGGCCGGTCTGGGCGTAGTCGATGGCCCACCAGTTGCTCCAGTCGTAGATGATGCAGGCCTGGGCAGGCTGCTTCTGCTTGTCGTAGAGGGGAGCGAGGCTCTCCAGGGCCTGGCCGACGCTGGTTACGTCCTTGAACACGCGGGTATCGCCCCGGCCATCGTGATCCACCACCGCGCCATGGAACTGCTCCGCCGCGCCGCGGCCCTTGCGCCACTGGAAGTACATCACGCTCTGGCTGCCATGGGCCACCGCCTGCATGGAGGACAGCAGGTGCATCCCCGGCCGCTTGAGCTTATTTGTGGGCTTCCAGTTGACCTGGGAGGGGGTCGATTCCATGAGGATGAAGGGCTGATCCTTGAGAGAGCGCATCATGTCGTGGTTCATGGCGAACTCCGCCGCGCGCGCGATATCCTCGCCGGAATGCCACATGGGGTAGCTGTCCCAGGAGACCACGTCCATACCCTCGGCCAGGTCGAAATAGTCGTAATCCCAGAAGCGCTCCATCAGGTTGGCCGTCACCTTCAGGTCAGGGTTGACGGCCTGCACGGCCTCCTTCTCCGCCACCATGAAGGTCTTGCACTGCCAGGTGGAGAAGCGCTGCCAGTCGATGTACATGCCGTTGGTGCTGGTTTCGCCCAGGCCGCCGGGGGCCTCCACCTGCGACCAGTCCGTGTAGCGGTGGGACCAGAAGGTCGTCCACCAGGCCTGGTTGAGGTTCTCCAGCGTGCCGTAGCGCTGCTTCAGCCAGCCGCGCCACTGCTCCTGGCACTTCTCGCACCAGCAGCTGCCGCTGAACTCGTTGGACAGGTGCCACATGATCACGGCGGGGTGGTTTGCATAGCGCTGGGCCAGGCGGGTATCCATCTCGCGCACCTTGCGGCGGTAGACCGGCGAGGTCAGGCAGTGGTTGTGCCGTCCGCCGAAGTGATAGCGCTGGTAGTGATCGTTGACGCGCAGCACCTCGGGGTACTTCTGCGCCATCCACGCCGGACGCGCACCGGAGGGCGTGGCCAGGATGACGTGGATGCCGCCCTTCCACAGGCGGTCGATCACCTGATCGAGCCACTCGAAGTCGTACACGCC
>JBGVOA010000256.1:0-8717 GCA_045126095.1 Christensenellales bacterium
ACGACATGACCGGCGCTCCCGTCGTCACCCCTGCCACCTGCACCGCCGAGGGCAAGTCCGTCAAGTACTGCCAGCGCAACGGCTGCAACTACTCCGAGACCACCATCCTGCCCATCGTCGATCATGTGGAAGGCGACCCCGTCACCGACCCCGAACCCACCTGCTGCAACGAGGGCCTGAAGTCCTGGTACTGCGTGAACTGCAATACCCTCCTGCGCACCGAGAAGCTCCCCGCCAAGGGCCACGGTGAAGGCGAATACAAGTGGGTGACCGTCTCTGAGCCCACCTGCACCGAGAAGGGCCTGGAGAAGAAGGTCTGCGCTCACAGCGGCAAGGACCTGGGCGAGACCCGCGAGATCCCCGAGCTGGGCCACGACATGACCGGCGATCCCGTCGTGACTCCCGCCACCTGCACCGCCGAGGGCAGCTCCGTCAAGACCTGCCAGCGCCCCGGCTGCACCCACTCCGAGACCACCATCCTGCCCATTCTTGACCATGTGGAGGGCGAGCCCGTCATCAACCCCGAACCCACCTGCTGCGACAAGGGCCTGCAGTCCTGGTACTGCGTCAACTGCAATACCCTCCTGCGCACCGAAGTGCTCCCCGCTCTGGGCCACAAGGACGGCGAATACGAGTGGGTGACCACCAAGGAGCCCACCTGCACCGAGGAAGGCGAGGAGAAGAAGGTCTGCGCCCACAGCGGCAAGGATCTGGGCGAGACCCGCACCATTCCCGCACTGGGCCACATCTACGTCGGCCTGTGGGAAGTGGGCGAGTCCGATACCCACCATCGCGACTGCTACCGCTGCGGCGCCGGCTGTAGGAACGTGGAGTGCACCTACCTGCCCCTGATCATCGATGACGTGGAGTACCAGGTTTGCCCCGTCTGCGGTCGCTTCCACAACCAGAAGCTTGAGGTCGTTGCGGAGGCTGACATTACCATCGTCACCGGCTCCAAGCCCGGCGTATCTCTGGTTCGCATGTTGGCCGATCCCTTCGGCGCTGATGAAATCCGTTATCCCGCCATCATGACCGCCATCTTTGAGGCAGACGGCTACATCGCCGATCCTGACCAGAACGTGACCGGCATCACCGTCATTCTCCCCGTTGACGCCATGGCCTCCTTCAAGCTGGTGTTCGTCCACATGGACGACGCAACCGGCGAGCTGGTCTGGACCGACGTCCCCTACACGCTGGAAAATGGCATCCTCACCTTCGCTGTGGAGGAGATGGGCCTGTTCCTCTTTGTGGCTGAGTAATCCCCCCGCCCACCTGCCCCGCGCAGGTGGGTTTTTCTCATCCGACGCGGCGTGCGGAAGAGGCAAACCCCGCACTGAAGAAGGCGTCTTCCTCATAACAAAGACCGGAAGCCCCCTCACCCGCACAGGGTCAGGAGGCTCCCGGTCTTTTCAGTTATCCACAGTTCCTTCACAAATGCCGCAGCACCGCTCTCCCGGGCCATTCAGCTCCACATGGTCGCCGCAGACCACCAGGTGCTGATCCGGCCAGAGCGCGTCGTTCCAGAAGCGCCAGCACTCCTGCTCATTCGAAGCCATCGGCAGCGCCAGGAGGGTCAGGCCGTTCGCGAAGCGGAGGGTCACGTCGCCCAGGAGGCTGACGCGCACGTCCTCCACCACCATCTCCGGCAGACGGCTCTGCAGCGCCTGTACCCGCTCAAAGAGGCGGCAGTCGCAATCCTCCCACTCCCGGGGGAAATCGTCCTCCTCCAGGCCTTCGGCGCGCCAGCGGGCCTTCAGGGCCTCCGAGGGCGTAAAATAGTCAATGCGGTCGAAGAGGATCGCCTCCTGCGATGCCAGGCGGTAGCTGCACTGAATGTGCAGGCGGAATTCCTCCTGCGCGCCAAAGCCCAGCGTCAGCATGTCCGCCGCATAGCCCAGCCAGGTTAACGGCAGCCCCCGCAGCAGGGTCATCCGCGTCTGTACTGCGGGCAGCTCATTCTTCTTCATGGCGAGCGCTCCTTATCCGATGTCCTCCGGGCTGACCAGCTCTGCGCCGTCGCCGTAGACCACCAGATCGTCCGTTTCGCCGCTTTCGTCCATCAGCCGCCAGCACTCCTCGCCTCCGGCAGTGTCGATCATCATTTGCAGCGTCGCGCCGGAATCAAACAGCAGCGTCAGGTCGCCGCTCTGATCCAGCAGCGCACCGTGGATCACCAGGCCGTCCAGGTCGCCGTTGAGGGTGACGAGGTAGTCGTCCAGGCGGTTGGCGCCGGGCGCATCGGGGCGGAAGTCCTCCGGGATATGATCCGGCTCCAGCCCCATCTGCTCCCACATTTTCCACATTTCCTCCGACGGCTGGTACATGTCGCTGGAGGCCATCAGGATGCGGCCGTTTTCCATCAGCCGGTAGTAGCACTGCACGCGCAGGGTCACCGCCCGCTGCGGGTTTTCCGCCTCACCGAAGGTGAACAGGAGCATCTCCTTCTGACGGCTCACCTGCTGCAGCGGCCTCCGCATCAGCAGATTCAGCTGCTGCTGCACCAGGGCGAGTTCTTCTTTGTTCATGAGGATTCCTTTCAAAAAAGGGGACGTCCACAGCCGGAACGCCCCTTTGGTGTTTTACTTGCCCGCAAAGGCATTCATGACCGCCTCAGCCATGCCACCCTTCTCGCACTGTGCCTTGTGGCGCACAGGCAGGCTGCGCAGGGCCTTGACCTGCTGGGGCACGGGCATGCCGGAAAGGGCCTCCAGCTCCTCGGAGCACTGGAAGGCGTCCTTGCCCTCCACTGCCGCCTTGCCCTTGACGGCGGTCAGCACGTCCTGGGCAAACTTGTAGGGGCTGGCGGTGGACACAATCACGGCCACGGTGTTGTCGCCGGTCTTCTCGCGGTACTCACGCAGCACATGGCTGGCCACGGCGGTGTGGGTATCCATCAGGTAGCCGTCCACCTCGAAGCGCGTGCGGATCTCCTCCGCGCACTGCTGATCGTCCGCGTAGCCCGCGTCGAACACGCTGTTCATCCACTCCTGGCGCTGCTCGCCGATGGCGTAGGTGTAGCTCTCCTTGAGCTGGCGCATCCAGGTGGCGATCAGTTCGCCATCGCGGTCGGCGCACTCGTACAGCAGGCGCTCCAGGTTGGAGGAGATGAGGATGTCCATGGAAGGAGAGGTGGTCTTGAAGAACTGGCGGCGGGTATCGTACACGCCGGAACGGAAGAAGTCCGTCAGCACATTGTTGCGGTTGGACGCGCAGATCAGCTTGCCCACCGGCAGACCCATGCTGCGGGCGTAGTAGGCCGCCAGAATGTTGCCGAAGTTGCCCGTGGGCACGACGAAGTTGACCTCGTCACCCAGGTTGATCGCGCCCTGGTTGAGCAGATCCGCGTAGGCGCTGAAGTAGTAGACGACCTGGGGCACCAGGCGGCCGAAGTTGATGGAGTTGGCGGAGGACAGCACCTTGCCCTGAGCATGCACGGCCTCATTGAACTCCGCGGAGCCGAAGAGGGTCTTCACGCCCGTCTGCGCATCGTCGAAGTTGCCGTTGATGGCGATGACGTGGGTGTTGTCGCCGCCGGTGGTGGTCATCTGCAGCTTCTGCACGTCGGACACGCCGTCGGTGGGGTAGAACACAGTGCAGGAGGTGCCGGGCACGTCCTTGAAGCCCTCCAGGGCCGCCTTGCCGGTATCGCCGGAGGTGGCAACGAGGATGGAGACCTCGCGCGTTTCGCCGTTCTTGCGGGCGGAGAGGGTGGTCAGATGGGGCAGCAGCTGCAGCGCCATGTCCTTGAAGGCCAGCGTGGGGCCGTGGAACAACTCCAGCACGAAGGTATCGTCATCCAGCTTCTTGGTGGGAGCAATGGCCGCGTCGTCGAACTTGCTCTTGTCGTAGGCCGCCGCCACCGCCGCGTCGATCTCCGGAATGGAGAAGTCCTCCAGGTAGGTGCGCAGGATGGTCGAGGCGCGCTGGCAGTAGTCCATATTGGTCATATCCGCCAGCTTCTGACGGGAAATGGGCGGGAACATCGCCGGAACATAGAGGCCGCCATCGGGCGCAAGGCCGTAGAGGATCGCCTGCGAGGCCGTCACGGCCGCGCCGCCGCGGGTGGAGAAAAAGGACATTGGAATCACACTCCGTTTATATTCATTGGTTTCTGCTGAGCCTGATCAGCACAGCCGCAGCCGGTTGGCTGTGCTGATGAAGCGCAGCAGGCGGATTGTATACAATCCCCCGAGAAAAGCAACGGGGCGGCGATGCAAGCACCACCGCCCCAGTATGCGGCAAAACCTATCGTCAGATGACGTAAGCCTTGGCAAAGTCCGGCAGGGTCTCGGGATCCGCGCTGACGGAGAGCACGAAGGTCACATCATGCTTCTGGCCGTACTGCTCCAGGCTGGTGAAGAACCAGTCCGCATCGGCGATGTTGATGCCAATCAGCTTGAGGAAGGCATCGATGAAGATGACGCTGATGTCGTAGTTGCTGGCCAGCATGCCGCCCAGGAAGCCCAGGAACATCTCCGCGCTCTGCACGCGATAATCGTTCACGTTAACGAAACGGATCGCGCGGTCGATCTCGTACATGTAGCTGTTGTCCTTGTCCAGGAAAACCACGTTGCCGGAAGTGGTCTTAGCGGTCTCGTTGGTCATATCGATGAGCCGCTTGGTCTTGCCGGAGCCCTTGTTGCCTGCGATGATCTTAATCATGGGAAACGCCTCCTTGTGTGAGAATAATCTCTTGATTTGATTATATACCATTTTGGTCAAACTTGCAATCCCTCCGCAGAAGATTCCTGCAAAAACAGGGAGCAAATCGTCCCGGAATCCCTCCGGGATGCAGGATACAGGGGAGATCAATCCCCTTCGCCTTTATCATTCGCCAGCCGGGCCAGTAATTCCTGCCTGTCCAGCTGAGGAAGTACACGTTTCGTACAACCGGGCCTGGTGGGGTCAAGGCCGCAGACGGCCGCATAGCTGCACCACTGGCAGGCGCTCCACTGTCCCACCTGTGCAGGCGACACGGACACATCGCCCCCGCGGATGCCATCCGCCAGCAGCGCGGCCGTCTCCTGCGTGTGCTCCAGCAGCTGCTGCATTTCCTCCGGCGTGTAGGCCTGCGCATGGGCGGACACCGCGCCCTTGCTGGTGAAGATCGTGCCCAGGGAGTAGCCGGGCTCGGCGTCCATGGCCTCCACCACCTGGGTGTCCGCCAGCACCACGCCGCGCAGGCGCAGGGCCTTGGCCAGTTCCTTCTCGGCTGCCGCCTTGGCATCCTCCGCGTCCACCAGGGGATCCTTCACGGTGAAGTAGAACGCGCCCGCCGCATTGCCCTTCAGGCCCTGGGAGGCCGCCTGCAGGTACAGCATCAGCTGCAGCTGCAGCCCGTACCACAGCCGCGTGGGATCGATCTCCCGCTGGCTGGACTTGTAGTCGATCACCCGCAAATACACGCCCTTGTCCCCCGCCCAGCGATCGATGCGGTCGATCTTGCCGCGCAGGGCGATGCGCCGCCCGTCATGGAGCGTCAGCACCACCGGAGGCAGGCCGCCCTCCTCACCGAAGACGACCTCCTCGCCGATGGTGGAAAAGCGGCTGCGCTGGGCATGGCGCGTAAAGAGCCACGCCGCCCTTTTGGCCGTGCGGATGTACTTGCTACCCTGAAGCCGCTGGGCCGGGGTATCCGAAAGGGGGCCGTCCGCCCACTGGGCCGTCAGCGGAGCCAGCACGCCCTCCATGATCTCGTCGATCTCCTCCTCCGGCAGGTCGGGCCAGTCCGGGCGCTCCATCGCCGCGTGGGCAAAGCCCTGCAGCGCCGCATGGTAGAAATCGCCCGCATCGTTCGCGCCAAAGACGAATTCCTCCCGCTTCACGGGCTTCAGGCCATAATCCACATAATGCTGGTAGGGGCAGGCCGCAAACTTCTCCAGCCGGGTGATGGACACCTTATCCTGGGTGAAGACGCGCCGGGTCTGCTCCGGGCTCAGGCGCGAGAGCACCTGGGGCTCCAGTGCCTCCAGGACGCTGGCGATGCGCGCATGCCATTCCGGGCTCTGCCACAGCCAGCGCAGCGCGTCCAGCCAGGGCTGCTCCAGGGTTTCCCGCTGACCGTCCGCCATTTCCCGCAGGCGCAGGGCCAGCGCATCCAGGGCATCCGCCGGGGACAGGGGCGCAGCGTCCGCGCCGTCCGCCGTCACGCCGCCGGTGATGGTCAGCATGGGGAAGAGCCCCTGCAGGTCGTCCAGCAGCGCGGAGGGCCGCAGGGCCGTGCCGTCCTGCCCGGAGAGCGAGCAAGTGATCAGCAGCTGCCTTCGCGGCAGGGCCAGGGTGCGGTAAAAGTCGGACTGCCGGAGCGCCGCCGTCTCCTGCTGGGAAAGGCCGATGGCCCGCTGAGCCGCGTCGGACAGGGCGCGCCGCTCCGCCTCCGTCACCAGGGACTGCATCGCGCTGCCCATCACGCCATCCTGCATGCCGCAGAGAATCAGCGCGTCAATCTGCCCGGTCATCAGGTGGCCCGCCTCGCCGATCATCACCGCGTCGGGCTGGGGCGGCAGGCTGCTGATGGCCGCGCCCGTCAGGCCGGATTCCACAAAGCGCGCGATATCCTTCATCGCCGCGCGTCTCTCGCCCAGCAGCGCATGCAGCTGATCCAGCAGCTCCATGATCACCTGCCACACCTGACGGTTGGAGGCCGCCGCAGCGCCCATGCCCCGCCGGAGCAGCTCCTCCTCGCGGGACAGGAGCTTGTCGTACGCGCCCACGTCCTCCAGCAGACGGAACACCGCCTCCACGGACTGGGCCGCCGTCTTCGCCTCGCGCAGACGCTCCCTGAGCGCCTCCGCCGGGCCGATCAGCCGCTGGCGCAGCACTTCCATTTCCTCTGCGTCCTCGCCCCGGGTGAAGGGCCGCGTCCATTTGCTGCGGCTGATCCCGTTGGCGATGGCATAGTTCTCCAGCCGGTGGGCCTCCTCCGGCGACACCGGCGCAAAGCCGCTCTTGGCCATGTGCATCACGTCCAGCGTGGCGTACCCGCCGGACACGCACCGCAAAGCGCCCAGCAGCAATCGGCACAGGCCGTGGCGGGCCGCGCCGTCCTTTCGGGCGACATAGTGGGGAATGCCCGCGCCGGAGAGCGTCACCGCCAGCACACCGGGCATGCTGTTGGCCTCCGCCATGGCCACCGCCATGCGCTGCCAGGGGATCCCCGCATCGTGCCAGGCCCTGAGCGTGCGGGCAATCAGCGCTGCCTCCGCATAGGGGTTGGCGGACATATGCGCCTTCACCGCGCCGCAATCGCCCTGGAAGGGCACGCCCTGCCGGGTGAAAAGGTGCTTTTCCAGGTGGACGAGCGCCGGATCGCGGCCCTCCTCCGATGGCGGCAGATAACGCCATTCCACCGGGACGCCTGCTTCCTTCAGGCGCTGCAGCAATTCGCCCGCGCTGCGCCGCTGGGTCAGGAAGATGCGCCCGTCCGCCGCCTCGGCTGCGTCCATGGTCATCATCACCGTCAGGCTCCGGCAGACTTTCGCCGCCTCGGTCAGCAGGGCGCACATGGGCTGGGGGATCACGTCAAAGCCGCAGACGAACACCGCCGCGTCGTCCATCACGCCGCTGGGGGCCAGGCGGCGCAGGAGCTCCTGCTGCTGCATGCTTTCGTCCGCAAAGCGCCCGCCGATGACCTCCAGGTACGCCTGCCACACGCGGGCCACGTCCGCCGCCTTGGCGCGCAATGCGCCCATCGCCGTGCCCGCCGCCTGCTCCATCAGCATCTCCGGGGTCACGCCTGCCCGCTGCAGATCGCTGAGCAGCACGCTCAGCTTCTCCGGCAGGCCCGCCGTCAGCGCCACGCGCTTATAATAGACCAGCTCATCCTGCACCTGCGTCAGGGCCTGGGCCAGCGCCATCAGGCGGCCCCGGTCGTCCAGGGGCGCAAGGGGATCGCGTCCGCCGTATTCCCGGATCCTGCGCGAAAGCCGCCGGGGCGAGAGCACGTCGATATCCATCAGGCCCGGCAGCTGAAGGCCCGTCACCAGCTCCCGCTCCGCCTGGAGCGTGTACTGCTCCGGCACCAGCAAAAGCACCCGCTGCCCCGCCCGGCGGCACTCCTCCACCATGGGCAGGATGCGCCCCAGCTGCTGGCTCCCGCGGGCGCCCAGAATCCGAACCGTCTGCATCGCGCCATCTCCCTTCCGCATTTCTTTCATTATATCATACATTGACGCAAAACGCCAGCCGTGTTATCATCAGGGGGATACCAATGAAGGAGCGACCCGCCATGACCAACCGCCCGACCCGCAAGCCCCTGCCTCCGAAGGCCCCGCGCGAAAGCCGCGAGAAAGCATCCCCCTGCGCCGTTTCCGCCCGCTGCGGCGGCTGTCAGCTGATCCACCTGACCTACCAGGAGCAGCTGGCCCGCAAGCAGCAGCAGATGGAAAAGCTCCTGGGCGACCTCTGCCCGGTGGAGCCCATCCTGGGCATGGCCGACCCTACCCACTACCGGGGCAAGGTGCATGCCGTGCTGGCGGAGGACAGGCGCGGCCAAGTCATTTCCGGCGTGTACGCGGCAGGCACCCACCACGTCGTCCCCGTGGAGAGCTGCCTCCTGCACGATCCCCGCGCCGACGCGATCATCCGCACCATCGTGGGGATGATTCCCCGCTTCAAGCTGCGCGTGTAC
Source organism: Christensenellales bacterium (assembly GCA_045126095.1). Lineage (GTDB taxonomy): Bacteria > Bacillota > Clostridia > Christensenellales > Aristaeellaceae > UBA11524. Next base: position 8,630 of record JBGVOA010000256.1, read on the forward strand.
AACGAGAACACCCACCGCGGCTTCCTGCCGCCTGTGGTGGTGCGCACCCCCGCCGTCACCGGACAGGTGATTGTCATCCAGGTGGCCA
>JBGVOA010000257.1:0-3565 GCA_045126095.1 Christensenellales bacterium
GCCTCGCGCGGGCACGGCTCGCGGAGGGCGAGCCGCGCTGGAGTTGACCGCTGCCCCGCAAGATTTTGGAGCGCTGCGGCGCAGGTTTAGTTACTGGACAACCAACTCCCATGCGTAGAGAGGAGCTTGCCCCGCTCCTACGCCCGCCAAAGGCTCTTCCCACGAGGGAGCTGTCAGCCGCAAGATTGACTGAGAAAAATCATCACAACACAAATGTGCCCCGCCCGCAGCAAACGCCGCGAGCGGGGCTTTCCTATGCCATTTTGTCAGATCTCGCCCCGGCTGAGGGCCGCCAGCACCGCGTTGCGCACCCGGCGCACATAGGGGCTGGTGCCGCAGTCGGTGGTGTTCTGCATGGAGAGGATGGTGATCCCCTGGTCGGGCATATTGCAGAAGTAGCTGCCCAGCCAGCCGTCCCAGCCGTACTCGCCGCGCACGGCCAGGCCCGCCATGCGCTCCGGCTCATCGCAGATGCGCATGAGCTTGCCGTAATTGTAGCCGTCCAGCGAATCCCACAGATCGCGGCGGACATTCTGCGTCAGCTGCGGCGCGGTCATGAACTCCACGGACGCAGGGCTGAGGATGCGCTTACCCGCGTATTCGCCCTTGTTCAGCAGCATATCGGCGAAATGGCTGTAATCCTCCAGCGTGGACACCAGGCCCGCGCCGCCGGACTCGAAGGCCGGGTCGCGGTCGTACACGCCGCAGGCCAGATTCATGTCCAGCCAGGGCCTGAGTCCCTCCGGCGTGCGCTTATAGCAGGTGACGAAGCGTTCGCGCTTGTCTTCCGGCACCCAGAAAGCCGTATCCACCATGCCCAGGGGCTCGAAGAGCTCCTCGCGCAGGAAATCGCCGTAGCGCTTGCCGCTGACGACCTCGATCACCGCGCCCAGCACGTCCGCGCAGGTGGAATAGCGCCAGTGCGTGCCCGGCTGGAAGGCCAGGGGCTGCTCGCCCAGGCGGTTCATGAACTCCACCGTGGGGATGCCGCCACCGGCCAGAATCTGCGCGTGAGCGTCCTCAAAAACGCGGGCGGCGTACTGCCCCGCCGGATCCTCGCCAGGGTAGCTGAGGCCCGCCGTCATGCCCAGCAGCTCCATGATCCACGGCGCGCGGTACGCCGGGGTGATGTTCCCCTGCGCGTCCACCACCTTCGGGCTGCGGAAGCCGGGCAGGTACTTGTCCACGCCGTCCATCAAGTCAATGAGGCCACGCTCAACGAGGATCATCGTGGCGGCGGCGGTCACGGGCTTCGATTGGCTGTACAGGCGGAAGATGCTGTCGTCGGATATGGGCTTCTGCGCCTCGATGTCCGCCAGACCGGCCTGGGCATAGAGGACGTCCTCCCCGTTCCGGCGGACAAGGACGGTCATGCCCGCGCACTGGTTCTCGCGCACGGCAGCAGTGAGAATGGAATCAACCTGGGCTTGCAGGGTCATCAGAATAGCCTCCTTTATATCAGGGGATGATCGGCACGCCGTAGGCCGTTCCCTCGGAGTTGCCGTCGATGGTCACCAGGCCCGAGGAGATCCAGCCGTACCGGCCGTCGCTCAGCCGCACCTTGTACCAGTCCTTTCCGGTGTTGCCCATCTGCCTGTCCAGCACGGTATAGACATCACCATAGAAGACATAGTCCACAAAGGTATAGTTGGTGCCGGGGCCGGATCGGGCGCGGCCATTATCCGGCACCCACACCCAGCAAGTCCTGCCGATGGGGAAGTCATTTGCAGGCCGGGGCGTGGATGTCGGCCGGGGCGTGGCCGTGGGGCGCGGCGTGGACTGCGTATAGATGCTGCAGCTCTCCACGGCCCAGACTGCGCCATCGCGGTAGGCCGTGACCCGGTAGCTGTACGAAGCGCCCGATGCCAGGCCGACCTCATTGAAGCGTGTGGTACGGATTTCGGAGGAGCACACAGCCCAGCCGGAGGAGGTGTAGCGCTCCACGATGTAGGTCACGCCGCCTGCGGGATCGCTGTCCCAGCGCAGGGCAACCCCTCCCGTGGAGGAGGTCGCCACCAGGTTCAGCGGGCTGGGCGTGATACGCGGCGTGGGGCTGGGCGTAGGCGCCGGCGTGGGCACGGGGGTGACCAGCGCGCTGAAGCGGCGCTGCGCCTGGGCCAGCAGTTCCTCGCTGTCCAGATACTGCCGCTGGGCCAGCGGCGTCAGCAGGCCGACGGCCTGTTCACAGCTGCGGGCCGTATCCTGCCGCAGGAGGTTCAAAGCCTGCTGGTAGCGGCTGGCCATGTCGCTGCCCTCCAGGTCCGCATAGCGCATCAGGGCGTCCAGGACGGAAATGCACTGGCTGTACCAGGCCAGGGCTGTGGCCGTATCACCCTCGAATTGCGCCTGACGGCCCAACGCATAAGCCGTCACCTCGTCCACCGTGGGGAATTCCTCTTCTTCCAGCAGCTCTGCGAAGGTCGCGTCCAACCGCATCCATTCCACGAGATTGCCGATCTCCTCGTACGTCTCGTTCTCAACATCCCGCAGCACGCGGACGTAGTAGCTGAATGCGACGCTCTTCTTGTAATTTCCCAGCGCTTCAAACTGGAGGACGAAATCCTCCAGGAGCATGCAGTCGTCGCCGTCAAAATAGCAGTGCAGCTGCTCCAGCAGCGCGCCGTACCTCTCGGACTTGGTCAGCGCATGGCTCGTCAGCGGCATGCAGCACCCCGCCAGCAGGCACAGCGTCACAATGCACGCAGCAAATCTTTTCAGCATGGTCAGCATCCTTTCTGCATCCGGGGCTGCATCACAGCCCCATAAAGGCGCGCAGGCCAAAGAACGTTTCGCGGGCGCAGCTGCAGCTCCCCCCCTGGCAGCGCGCCTCAGCCTCAGAACACATCCGTTCCGAGTGTCACATCGCCACCGGAGCCGGTTCACCGCTCACGGCATCCCTTTGCTTTCTTTCTGTTATTATAGCACGTCCGCCGCCGTCTCGCAAGCCGTCCGCCATTTTCAAAAAGTAATTGACAAAGGTTACAAAATCCTGTATTCTGGAGACACAAAGGGCCGTATGTACAATTCAATCGCGCCCGCAAAGAGAAAGGATGGATGTCCCCATGAAGAAGCTCATCGCCCTGCTGCTGTGCCTGCTGATGGTGCTGCCCGTGGCCGCCCTGGCCGAGGAAGCCACCGACGCCTTCACCTCTGCCTCCGTCGCCAACTACTACGGCGCCTACGGTCTGACCGGCGACGACCTGATGAACGCTGTCAACAGCCAGTCCGGCTGCTACATCGTCTGCACCACCAACCCCGACGGCTCCCCCAACGCGGGCTACTTCATCTTCGCCATCAAGAAGCTGAATGACAAGTACTACCTGCAGCTGGGCCTGGCCCCGAACCAGTCCAGCGCCAACCTGAACGCCAATGGCGAGGGTCTGGCTGTGTACGCCGCCAACCCCGTTGAGGGCGCGAAGGCCTACGCCGTTTCCGGCGCGCGCATCCGCTTCGCGGCCATCGAGGATCAGGCGATCATCGACGCGCTGATGGCCGACGCTCGCCAGGGCGCCATGTTCTTCGAGATCGTGGACGTGCAGCCCCTGGGCTAAGCAGCTCTGCTTCC
>JBGVOA010000258.1:0-3663 GCA_045126095.1 Christensenellales bacterium
CGGAGGTGCTCCAGGATATGGACGCGCCCATGGTCTTCACCACCATCAGCGCGGAAAACGCCGCCTTCCCCCGGGCCGCCAGCGTGTACATCGACGACCGCAAGATGGGCCGCGCAGCCATGGAGACCCTGCTGGAGGCAGGGCACCGGCGCATCGCCATCTTCGGCGGCATCCGCCAGGGCGACGACGGCTTCGCCAAGCGCTATGCCGGTGCGATGGACGCGCTGAATGCCGCAGGCGTTCCCTTTGATGAGGAGCGCTTCGTCCAGACGCGCTTCTCCATGGGCGGCTCGTATAAAACCGCGAAGGCCTTCTTCACCGCCAAGCCGGACACCACCGCCGTTTTTGCCATGTCGGACACGGTGGCCATGGGCGTGATCCGCGCGCTGAAGGACATGGGCAAGTCCGTGCCGGAGGATGTGAGCGTGGTAGGCTACGACGGGATTGAAATGGGCAAGTACTTCATCCCCCGCCTGACCACCGTGGAACAGCCCGTGGACGACATCGCCCGCGAAAGCGTGCAGGTGCTCATGGACATGCTGGAGGGCGGCGAACCGCCCAGGCACATCGTGGTGGACGCGACGCTCGTAAAGCGTGAATCCGTCTGCTGAGTCCGCATGCGATCCCTTCACATTTTTCTCCTTGATTTGGCAGGAATTCAGCATCTTATGCAGAATACATTATGATAGCGGGTCTCCATGCCCGCTTTCCTTAAACGGTTTTTCGGAAACGTTTCCATACAGATAGTGATAACGAAAGGATGATTCCTGATGCGTAAGAGCGGCGTGCTGCTGCACATTTCCTCCCTGCCCGGCCCAGGCGGCATCGGCTCCATGGGCCAGGAGGCCCGCGCCTTTGCGGATTTCCTGAAGGAATCCGGCATGACGATCTGGCAGGTGCTGCCCATGGGCCCCACCGGCTACGGCGAGAGCCCCTACCAGTCCACCAGCGTGTTTGCAGGCAACCCCATGCTCATTTCCATCGAAAAGATGGCCGAAGACGGTCTCGTCACCCTGAACGCGGACGAGGTCTTTGTGCCCTCCCAGGAGGAGAAGGTCGAGTTCGACCAGATGCGCCAGTACAAGGAGCGCATGCTGCGCCGCGCCTTTGAGCAGAGCGAGCAGAAGCTGCAGGCCGAGATCGCTGCCTTCGCCGCAGAGAACGTATGGGCGGAGGATTTCGCTCTGTTCACCGCCGTGAAGCGTCACAACAACCTCGCCATGTGGACGCAGTGGGCTGATAAGGACATCATCCTGCGCAAGCCCGAAGCCGTTGCGAAGTACCGCAAGATGCTGGACGTTGAGGTGCGCTATCACCTCTTCTGCCAGTACGTGTTCTTCCAGCAGTGGTTTGAGCTGAAGAAGTACTGCAACGGCCTGGGTATTGACCTCTTCGGCGACATGCCCATCTACTGCGCCGAGGACAGCGCCGACACCTGGACCCGCCCGGAGGTCTTCCAGCTGGACGAGAACCGCATCAGCACCAATGTGGCGGGCGTTCCGCCGGACTGCTTCTCCGAGGACGGCCAGCTCTGGGGCAACCCCCTCTACGACTGGAACCGCCTCTACTTCCACCAGTACGACTGGTGGGTGGATCGCATGCGTGCCATGAGCAAGATGTATGACCTTGTGCGCGTGGATCACTTCATCGGCTTTGCAAACTACTACTCCATCCCCTACGGCTCCAAGACCGCCAAGACCGGCGAATGGATCGTCGGCCCGGGCAAGAAGCTCTTCATCCAGCTCAAGAAGGAGATCCCCGGCCTGCGCGTCATCGCGGAGGATCTGGGCGTGCAGAATCAGCGCGTGCGCGATCTGCTGACCTTCGTGGGCTATCCGGGCATGAAGGTGGCCACCTTCGGCTTCGGCGGCGGCGGGGACGACGATGAGAACCAGCACTTCCCCGGAACCTGGACGCGCAACTACGTCGCCTACACCGGCACCCATGACAACGACACCACCATCGGCTGGATCAATGCGGCCGACAAGAAGTCCCTGGCCTCTGCCAAGGCTTACCTGGGCGATTTCGAGACCGCCGAGGAGGGCGTGGAGCTCTTCATGGCCTGCGTGTTGAACAGCCCCTGCGACACCGCCATGCTGCCCATGCAGGACATCCTGCACCTGGACGGCGAGGCCCGCATGAACCTGCCCGGCTCCTCCGGCGGCAACTGGGCCTGGCGCATGAAGCCCGGCGCGGCAAACGCTGAGGTCGCGGCCCACCTGAAGAAAATGAATACCGCTGCCAAGCGCGGCTGATAATATCCCCTGACAAAACTGGAGGTAAGCCCCTGTATGATGAATGCCCGTGAACTGCTGCAGCAGGCCGAATCCCTGCTGATGATGAACGACCATGTGACGCTGGAGAAGGCCACCGCCACCCAGCTGCACAACGCCATTTCCACCGCCGCGATGCTGGCGCTCTCCCCCACCTGGGCCGCCTGCGAGGCCGCCCGCGAGGGCAAGCGCCAGGCGTACTACATGTCCAGCGAATACCTGATGGGCCGCATGGTGTACAACAACCTGTTCTGCCTTGGCTATCTGGACGAGGTGCGTGCGCTGCTTTCCGAGCGCGGCGTGGATATCGCCGTGCTGGAGGACATCGAGGACGACGCCTTCGGCAACGGCGGTCTGGGCCGCCTGGCCGCGTGCTTCCTGGATTCCGCCGTCACCATCGACGTGCCGCTGACCGGCTACGGCCTGCGCTACAAGTACGGCCTGTTCAAGCAGTCCTTTGACGAGGAAGGCTGTCAGGTGGAAGCGCCCGACGATTGGGCCAAGTTCGGCGATCCGTGGTCCATCCGCCGCCTGGATAAGTCCGTCATCGTCAAGATGGCCACCGGCGACGTGCGCGCAGTGCCCTACGACATGCCCATCGTCGGCTATGGCGCCAAGAACATCGGCACCCTGCGCCTGTGGCAGACCGAGCCCATCAAGGCCGTTGACTTCTTCCAGTTCAACGAGCAGCGCTATGAGCAGGCCGCCGCTGACCGCAACCGCGCCGAGGACATCGTCAAGTTCCTCTACCCCAACGACAGCCGCATGGAAGGCAAGCAGATGCGCATCAAGCAGCAGTACGTGCTGGTGAGCGCCTCCCTGCAGGACATGATCCGCGCTTATAAGGAGCGCCACGGCGACGACTATGCCTGGTTTGCCCAGGAGCACGCCGTGCAGCTCAACGACACCCACCCGGTCATGGCCATCCCCGAGCTGATCCGCCTGCTGATGGAGGACGGCTTCACCTTTGACGCGGCCTTCCAGATCACCCGCGAGACCTTCGCTTACACCAACCACACCGTGATGCAGGAAGCCCTGGAAAAGTGGGATCGCAACCTGATGGCCACCGTTTGCCCGGAGATTGTCGAGATCATCCTGATGATCAACGACAAGTTCCAGCAGGAGATGGCCGATCGCGGCTTTGACGTGAAGCCCACCCGCTGCATCCTCTGGGGCGACCAGATCCACATGGCGCAGCTGGCCGTGTATGCTTCCTACGCCACCAACGGCGTGGCCGCCATCCACTCCGAGATCCTCAAGGACGACGTGTTCGCCGACTGGTACGCCGTGTACCCCGAACGCTTCCAGAACAAGACCAACGGCATCACCCAGCGCCGCTGGCTGGGCCTGTGCAACCAGGAGCTGACTGCGCTCCTCCGCGAGCACATCG
>JBGVOA010000259.1:0-5068 GCA_045126095.1 Christensenellales bacterium
TGACTCCTACACCCGCAACCTGTCCTATGCCGTCAGCTCCTTTGTGGGCATGATCTTTGCTCCCCTGACTGAGCTGATCACGGAGATCTTCGGCGCCTGGCCCACCGTTGTGACCGGCGGACTGCTGGCCGTGGGCATCGAAGTGCTCACCTGCCTGCTCAACACCGGCCTACTCTACGGCATGATCCTCCTGGCGCAGGATACGCCCGTGAAGTGCTCCGTGCTGATCTGCCGCTGGAAGCACACCCTGGGCTGCATCGGCATCGGCTTCTGGACCCGCTTCAAGATCGCGCTGTGGGCGCTGCCCGGCGTGGGCGTGATGCTGCTGGGCATCTGCATCTGCCTGGCCACCTTCGTGGGCACGATCGCCAGCGAATCCGGCAGCACCTCCGGCATGGGCTTCGGCCTGGGCCTGGGCGGCCTGTGCTTCGTCGTCGGCCTGATCCTGTACCATGTGCTGCGCATCCCTGCCCAGCTGCGCTTCGCCATGGCTCCCTACGCCTTTGCGGAGAAGCCCTCCATGGGTGTGTACGATGCGGTTGAGTACAGCAAGCGCATGACCTATGGCCGCAAGTGGCAGCTGTTCTGCCTGACCCTCCCCTACGAGGTGGGCAAGGTGGGCCTGGTGCTGGCCGCCATCCTGGTCATCTGGCTCCTGGCCCTGATGGAGGCCGCCGCCGTGATCACCTTCCTCGCGCCTATCATGGCCATCGGCGTGATCGTCGGCTTCTACTACCTGGGCCTGCTGGCGCAGGTTGCCACCGCGCACTTCTACAACGAGTACAAGGAAAAGGCCTGATCGCCTCTTTCCCGCATATGCAAGGCCGTCCGGCAATGGGGTTCTCCCCCGCCGGACGGCCTCTTTATGTGCAATTAACCCCGGAAGCCCGCGCGCATGGAGCGCAGATCCGCCACAATGGGCGGCAGGCGGTCGAGGACGGCGTCGATCTCCTCCGCCGTGGTGTCCGTGCCGAGGGTGAGCCGCAGGGAGCCCTGGGCCTGGGCTTCGGTCAGCCCCAGCGCCATCAGCACATGGCTGGGATCCAGCGCGCCAGAGGTGCACGCCGAGCCGCTGGAGGCCGCCACGCCCGCCAGGTCAAGCCGCAGCAGCAGCGCCTCGCCCTCCACGCCCTCGAAGGACAGGTTCACATTGCCCGGCAGACGCTGCGTCGGGTGCCCGTTGAGCCTCGTTCCGCTGACGCGCTCCATCACCCCGGCGATGAGCCGCTCCCTGAGGGCTGTCATGCGCGCGGCGTTGTCCGCCAGCTGGGCCGTGGCCAGCTCGATGGCCTTGCCCAGGCCGACGATGCCCGGCAGGTTCTCCGTGCCCGCGCGGAAGCCCCGCTCCTGCGCGCCGCCGTGGAGGAGGCTGTCCAGCTTCGTCCCCTTGCGGACGTAGAGCGCGCCCACGCCCTTGGGGCCATGGATCTTGTGAGCAGAGAGGGACAGCAGGTCAACCTGCAGCGCCTGTACGTCGACGGGCACCGCGCCCACAGCCTGCACCGCATCGGTGTGGAAGAGCACGCCCCGGGCCCGGCAGATTTCACCGATCTCCCGGATGGGCTGGAGCGTACCGACCTCGTTGTTCGCCGCCATGACGGAGACAAGGATCGTGTCCTCCCGGATGGCCTTGTCCACATCTGCCGGATGCACGCGGCCCTCCCCGTCCACCGGCAGGTACGTCACCCGGAAGCCCTGCTTCTCCAGCCACTGGCAGGTGTGCAGCACCGCGTGGTGCTCGATGGCCGTGGTGATGATGTGGCCGCTGCGGCAGGCCAGCGCCGCGCCCTTGATGGCCCAGTTATCGCTCTCCGAGCCGCCGCCGGTGAAGAAAATCTCCTGCGGCTGGGCGGCATTGAGGGCCTTCTGCACCTGACGGCGGGCCGCCTCCACAGCGCGCTTGGCTTCCCGTCCCCAGGTGTGCACGGAGGACGCGTTGCCGTACACCTGCGTGAAATAGGGCAGCATGGCCTCCACCACCTGCGGGGCACAGGGGGTGGTGGCGGCGTTATCCAGATAGATGCGGGGCTGACCGGAGCTCGTCCATCCAGGCATGGTCGCTCCCTCCTTCGTATTTCCATTCAGCTTATTGTAGCCCGGATGATGCATCCCTGTCAACCCGGCAAGCCACCTTCTCTCCGTCAGCTTCATTCCGGCTCAAATCGCAGCGAAGGCGGATTCCTCCACGGCGCAGGTGTGAACACCGAAGCTGACCCGTCCGGCGGAGCTGCAGCATATGCCGCTCCGTCTTATTAATATTTCGCAAACAAAATCCCGACATTTCCTCAACATCGCCGCGCTATACTGCATCATGTCAACTGAAAACAACGCATGAATGCAATGGAGGTAACACCTATGAAGAAGTCCACTTTCACCTTTCTCGTCCTCACCGTCGTTTCCGGCCTGATGTTCGCCCTGGGCATGTGCATGTGCCTGCTGCCCGAGTGGAACATGTTCACCCCCGGTGTGATCGTCACCGCCCTGGGCGCGCTGGCGCTTATCATCATCGGCCTGGTGAAGTGGATCATGGCCGGTAAGCCCATGGCGAAGATCAACTGGGCCCTCACCGGCAAGATTGCCTATGCGGTGCTGGCCTGCCTGGTGCTGGACGCCGGCATGGCGATGATCATGGCCTTCGAGGGCCTGGTGCTCCCCGGCATTGCCGTGGGCGTGGTCGGCATTGTGCTGGCCCTGGGCTGCATCCCCGTGTTCAAGGGCCTGAAGTAAGCCTCTTCCCTGTCCTGGCGGAGTCGCGCGCGCTGCGGCTCCGCTTTTTACATTTCCCAGCAGGGATTCCGTCCGCCGTGTCGAATCAAAGCACAAAATGATTGCGCACAGGAGGTTTCCCATGACCTACCCGAATTTCTTCGCCCGCATCGGCATTTCCAACGAAGCCGTCCGCCAGAGGGTGGATGAGGCCTTCCACACCATCTTCTTCGACCCGGAGGAGAACTTCTACCACGAAACAGATCCCGATTCCGCCAGCCGCCCGGGCTCCGCGTGCATGGTGGACACCGGCAACATCGACGCCCGCACCGAGGGCATGTCCTACGGCATGATGATGGCCGTGCAGATGGATCGCCAGGACATCTTCGACAAGCTGTGGACCTTCTCCACCCGCTACATGCTGCTGCGGGAGGGCCGCCATCAGGGCTATTTCGCCTGGTCGGTGCAGCTGGACGGCAAGCACAACGCCGAAGGCCCCGCCCCCGACGGCGAGGAGTACTTCGCCATGGCGCTGTTCATGGCAGACGCCCGCTGGGGCAGCCGCGAGGGCGAGTACAACTATGCAGAGCAGGCGCGCACCATCCTGCGCCACTGCGTCCACCAGCACGAGATGGTGCCCACCGGACAGCCCATGTGGGATCCCGTCAACCACTACATCCGCTTCGTGCCGGACACGCCCTACACCGACCCCAGCTACCACCTGCCCCACTTCTACACCCTCTTCGCCGACCGCTGCGACCCCTGCGACCGGGAGTTCTGGCTGGAAGCTGCCCGGGCCAGCCGCGCCTTCATCGTCCTCTCCGCGCACCCGGAAACGGGCATGTCCGCCGAGTACACCGAGTACGACGGCACGACCCGCCTCATGTTCCGCAAGCCCTTCGCCTACTACTCCGACGCGTACCGCGTGGCGCTGAACATCGCCCTGGACACGCTCTGGTTCGGCCGGAACGAGGGCACGGCGAAGGTCGTGACCAACCTACAGAACTTCTTCGCCCCCATTGCCCAGGAGAATTTCATGGCCTACCAGCTGGACGGCACCGCCACGGACGAGCCCGCCATGCACCCCGTCGCCATGACGGCGGTGTTTGCTGCGGCCTCCATCGCCTCCGACAGCCCCCATGCCGACGAGTGGCTCCGCCGCTTCTGGAACGAGCCCCTGCGCAAGGGCAAGCGCCGCTACTACGACAACTGCCTGTACTTCTTTGCCCTGCTGATGCTCAGCGGGCAGTACAAGCCGTACTGACTGGAGGAATCCGTGATGAAAAAGCACCCTCTCCCCGCCTGGGCCGGCTGTCTGCTGCTGATCGGCCTCACTGTCTGGGGCACGCTGCAGTTCTGGCGGCCCATCACAGCAGAGTCCGGCACACGCTATACCCTCCGACTGGAACGGGTGTATGAAGCCCGGGGCGCAATCTGGCTGGATTTCGGCAAGAGCGATGATTTTCGCATGCCGCCCGATATGGACTGGGATGATCTGCCGGAAACCGTATTCCCCGGCCGGGAGTACATCGTCATCGCCGATTACCATGCCAAGCGCCGCGGCAGCGACTACTACGACGTCTACGCCCTCACCGGCGCAGATGGTACCGAGTACCTGACCATCGAACAGAGCGAGGCCCGCCGCCAGGAGCTGCTGCCCCGCCGCCTGGCGCTCATTGTCGGGCAGGATGCCGCGTTGTGCGGTCTGCTCCTTTGGGTGGAGCACAGCAAAAAGAAGCAAGCGCGCATTGCTGCCGAGGTGGAAGCCCGCTATGAAGAAGCGCGTAACGCCGATTGAACGCCTTGGGCGCCTGCTGCTGTGTGTGTTTCTGGCCGTTCCGGTTCTGGCTGTCGCCTGGGTCAACAACCGCCCCATCGGCGGCCCCATGGGAAAGCCATACACCATCACCCTGCATTCCATCCGCAAGGGACTGGAAATGCATCAGATCGACGCAGACATGGAGCATCCCTTCAGGATCTGGCGCAGCGACGAGGTCGATCAGCTCCTTGAACCGGAGATGCAGGGCCGCACCTTCCACGTTCGTGCCGAGATACACCGTCCGTCCAAAGGGGCCCCCTACTACCGCATCATCGAAATGACCGCCGAAGACGGCTCCTTCACCTACACCTGGGAGGATTATGCTGCCAGTCAGGCAGGCCGCCTTCCCGGGCGCATGATTGGCCTGGTGCTGATTCTGGCTTTCTTCATCGCCGTTTTCATCTGGAGTACCGACGTATTTACCCGTCGCTGACCTTCAAACAAGGAGGAATCCCCATGACCGACCTGATGACGACCATTTCCGCCGCCCTGACCCGCCGCGGCTTCACCGTCCACAACGCTGCCACGAAGGAGGAGGCCGCC
>JBGVOA010000260.1:0-5851 GCA_045126095.1 Christensenellales bacterium
GTGGGGGTGGGCGTCACGGTGGGAGTCGCCGTGGGCGTGGGGGTGGCGGTGGCGGCAGGCACAGGGGTGCTCAGGCCGAAGTCCGCAGGGGATACGGCGATGTGCTCCTCGTTGGAGGAATAGCCCTCCCCGTCGGTCAGCGTCAGGGTCAGCGCGGTGTTATCGGAGGACAGGGTGGCGGCGTCCCACACGACGCTGTTCATGCCGGCGGACACCTGCCGCTCCTGCAGTGCGCGCCACACGCCATCCGTCCACAGGCCCACGGTCAGCAGACCGTCCACGCTGGCATAGAAGTCCACATGCAGGATGCGGGCGGAAGCGTCCTTCACCGCCTGGATGCCGGTGATGTAGGGGGCTGCTGCGCCCACCCAAATGGGGGTGGAGGCTTCTGCGCCGTCCATGCTCACCACCAGGGTCATAAGGCCCTGGGGGGCGAACACGCCGCCGTAGGTGCCGTTCCACCACAGGTGATTCACGCCGGCGGACACCGGGAAATCCATCACCACGGGCAGCACCGTATCGCCCGCTTCGGTGCGCAGGAAGATATCGCACACGCCGTCCGCCGGGATGGTGAAGCTCAGCAGGATCGCCTTGCCGGGGCGGATGGCTTCCGTCACCGGGGCGATGGCAAGCACGGGCACCTCTGCGGCCTCCTGCGCTGCAACAGGCAGCGAGGCGACAAGCAGCAGCAGGCACAGGAGCATACTCAGGAATCTACGCATAATGTCCTCCGGATACAGTATTGCCCTCCGTGGGGCGAGTATTCTTGTCATTGGCTGTCAGGGCAGCCTTCTATCATCATAACATACTTTTGGAGATTCGTCCATCGCATCATGTACCGGAGCAGCACGTCGGCGCTTTGGACATGCACATCGCAGACAGCACCCGGAAAGCGGCCTTCGGGGTCGATGAGCGCAGAGAGGCAGCCAGCATTCCGCCCCGACTCCGTGTCCAGCGGACGGTCGCCCACCATGAGGCATTCCGCCGGGTCGAGGCCGTGGATGCGGATCAGGTGCAGGAGCATATCGGGCGCGGGCTTGCGAGGCAGGGCGTTTTCCTGGGTGACGAAGCCGTCAAACAGGGGCAGCATGCCCGCCATGTCCAGCAGCTCCCGGCAGACCAGGTCGCGGTGCGTGGCGACATAGTGCTTCACGCCCAGATCATGCAGGGTGCGCAGCGTATGCTCCACGCCTGGCATCGGCGGCAGACCGCGCCGCAGCTCCTCTGCCTCGTGGCGGCGGAAGGCGCGCACCAGTTCCACCGGCGCAATGCCGTTTTCCGCCCCCACCACCTCGCAGCAGTGGGTCAGGCAATTCTTCATCAGGGTCAGCGTGCGCTCCGGGGTGATGGCGACGCCGAATTCCGCCGCACCGGCGATGAACGCCCGCACCATGGCCGGGTAGCTGTCCATGAGCGTGCCGTCGAAGTCCCAGAAGACATGCTTCACATGGGACAGGGCGATCAGCCGGGCAGGCTGCTGGTCGGCCGGGCAGAGGTCGAAGCGCAGCAGATCGCCGGGGCGGACGAAGCGCGCGTCCTCGTGCTCGGTGAGGATGGGCTGTGCGGCAGTCTTTGCCTCCAGGAAGGTGAAGACGATGCCGTTCCACTCGCTGACGAAGCGCCACTGCACATCGGTGACGGGCAGATTCAATTCCTCCATCAGCTCGCGGACGAGGCAGTCCTCCGCCGATTCGCCCTCCTCGCGCTTGCCGCCGGGGAATTCCCACAGGTGGGCGTTGGCGCGGCCCTCGCCCCGCTGGCACAGCAGGATGCGGCCGCTTTCATCATATATAACGCCTGCGGATACCTCAATCAAGCAAGATGCTCCTTCAGTAAACCAATTTCTGCCGCGTAGCCCTCCAGCTCGTTGGGCGTTTCCAGCAGCATGGGCAGGTGGCGCAGCGCCGGGTGATTGACGATGCGGACGATGGCCTCCAGGCCGATGCAGCCCTCGCCGAGCTTCTCGTGGCGATCCTTGCGGGCGCCGCGCGGGTTCTTCGAATCGTTGATGTGCAGGGCCTTCAGGCGATCCATGCCGATGACGCGGTCAAACTCCGCCAGCACACCGTCCAGGTCATTGACGATATCGTAGCCTGCGTCGTGCACATGGCAGGTGTCCAGGCACACGCCAAGGCATTCGTCATGCTCCACCCGGTCGATGATGGCGCGCAGCTCCTCAAAGCGTCCGCCGACTTCGCTGCCCTTGCCGGCCATGGTCTCCAGCAGCACGGTGGTGTGCATGCCGGGCCGGAGGACGCTGTTCAGCATGTCCGCGATGAAGCCGATGCCGGTTTCAATCCCCTGCCCGACGTGGCTGCCGGGATGGAAGTTGTACAGGTTGCCCGGGGTGGCCTCCAGGCGCGCGAGGTCGTCGGCCATGGTGCGGCGGGCGAAATCGCGGATGGCGGGGTCGGCGGAGCAGGCGTTGAGCGTATAGGGCGCGTGGGCGAGGATCTGCCCGAAGGCGTGCTCCCCGGCATAGGCGCGGAAGGCCGCTGCATCCGCCGGGTCGAGGGGCTTGGCGGTGCCGCCGCGGGGGTTGCGGGTGAAGAACTGGAAGGTGTTCGCCCCGATGGATACGGCCTCCTTCGCCATGTGCAAGTAGCCCTTGGAGGAGGACAGGTGGCAGCCGATGGTCAGCGTCTTGCTCATGATGGCGTCTCCTTATTTCACGACCAGGCCCAGCAGCTTCGATAACTCCATAGCCTGCAGGGGCGTGACGATCAGCCCGCGCAGGTCAGGCAGGTTGACGGTGAGGCCGTCGATGGTGCAGGTGCGCAGGTCGAGGCCCTTCAACGACGTGCGGAAGAGCGTGGCGCGGGTCAGGTCGCAGGAGGCGAACTCGGCGGACTTGTGCGTCACGGTCTCGAAGGCGGCCTCTGTCAGAATCGTGTCGGTGAAGGCGACGTGGTCGAGCTTCGCCTCGGACAGGTTCACATAATCCGCCTTGCAGCCGGTGAGGGTCGCGTTGCGCAGGATGGCCTGCACCATGTCCGCGCCGGAGAGGCGGCAGGTGTCGAATGTCACGCGCTGGAAAAGGGCGGAATCGAGGTTCGCGCGGGAGAGGTCGCAGTGGTCGAAGATCACGTCCACAAAGGCGGCACGGGTGAGGATCGCGTCCGTCAGCGTACAGCGGCGGAAGACGCACTGGCGGAATTCCCGGGCGACGAGCCGCTCGTGGGCCATATCCGCCTCATTGAAGAGGCAGGCTTCGTACTCGTCCTCGTCAGGGAGCTCGAAGTGCTCGGTCAGGTTGTCGGGAAGGCGGGGCATGTCGGGGCTCATGGTTGGCATCACCTCCGGATCTGGGTGGTATCACGGCTTTCCACCTCATCAGTCGCTGCGGCGACAGCTTCTCCTCAAGGAGAAGCCAGGGATGGACAGCGGCAAAGCCTTCCCCTTGAGGGGAAGGTGGACTCCCGCTTGCGGGAGGACGGATGAGGGGGCTGCTGCAGTCAAGTCCAACGGCAGAGTTACTCCATCGCTTCCATTTGACGGGCGATCATTTCCACATGCCGCCGCGCCTGATGGGCGGCCTCGGCGGTCTCGGCCTGGGAAGCGGGCGCGTCGCCCATGAGCCCCACGAACTGGCTAACCTTCAGGCCCAGGGCCTCCTGCATGGCCGCGTCGGAGCCCTGGGGGGCCACCAGGTAGTAGCACAGCAGGCTGTCCTCCTGGCCCATGCGGTGGGCGCGGTCCTCGGCCTGGGAGTGCACGGCGGGCGACCAGTCCAGCTCGCCGAAGATGACGCAGGTGGCCCTTTGCAGGTTCAGGCCGCTGGCGGCGCGAAGGCTGATGCACAGCACGTCTGTCTTGCCGGACATGAAGCGCTCCACCGCATCGGACTTCTGGCTGATCGTCTCCCGTCCGGTGATGAAGCCGGGGCGGTAGTGCTTCAGCTCCTGCCGGTAGGTGTCCATCACCGCGTGATGGTGGGCAAAGAGCAGCACCTTTTCGCCCGAATCCAGCATCGTGCGGACGAACTGGCACACATAAGGGGCCTTGGCAATGCCGGTGGCCTGGCGGACGTGCTGGGAGATGGATTCCTCCAGCATCGCGCGGGTTTGCGGGGTCAGGGTGCCATCGGTTTTCCAGCGGACCACATCGGGCAGGATGGGGGCCATCAGCTGGGCGTAGAGCTTGTCGTTCCAGTCCAGCTCCTGCACCAGGCGGCGCTTGGGCGGCAGCTCGCTGAGCACCTCCTGCTTCGTCCGGCGCAGCATCAGGCCCTCCCGGCGCAGGTAATCGCCCAGGAGCGCGGGCTTGACGACCACGCCGTTGCCGTAGCCGTAGCACCACTCGCGGGAGAAGCTCTCCCAGTCGCCGAGGAAATGGTAGTCGAGGATGTTGATGACGTTCCAGATTTCGCCGCCGGTGTTGTAGATGGGCGTGCCGGAAAGGCCGACGACCCGCTCGCAGGCTTCGGAGAGAAGCGAGGCGGCGGAGTACTTTTCCGTGCCGGTGTGGCGCAGCTCCTGCACCTCGTCGAAGATGACGGCGCGGAAGCCCAGCGTCGGCAGCACCTCCTTCCAGCCGCGCAGGAGGAGGTAGTGCATGATGTAGATATCCGCTTCGGGGAGGTCGTAGGGCTTCAGGCCCCGGATGACATGCACGCGCGGCATTTCCCCGTGCAGGCGCAGGAAGCGGGCGGCCTCCTCCGTCCAGTTGCGGGTGAGGTGCGCCGGGGGGATGACAATAGCCGGGAAGGAATCCGTGGCAGCGAGGTAGCTGAGCGCCTGCACGGTCTTGCCCAGGCCCATTTCGTCCGCCAGCAGGCAGCGCTCATGCTGCATGAGGAAGGCCAGGCCCTCCTGCTGGAAGGGGCGCAGCTCGCCCTCGAAGGTTCCCTCCGGCGGGGTCATCCGCTGGGGCAGACGGGCGGCGATGGCCTTGCGGACGGCGTGATCGCGGCAGTCCTGCACGGCCTTGTCCCACAGGGCGCGGTCGCGGGGCGCGACCTCCAGCGGGAAGCGCAGCATCAGCCACATGAGGTCGCCCACCATCCGCCGGTGGGCCGTGAAGCGGGCCTCGCCCCGCTTGCTGCCCGCGCTGCCGGGGAAGAGGCGCTTGCACATCTCCGTCACCGAGGGGTCTCCCTTCACCGTCCAGCACTTGCTGCGCCGGTTGTAGCTGAGGGTGCCGAAGGTGCGGGCAGGGACGGGCGGCTCCCGCAGGTAGGCGGGGAGCAGGTCGTCGTCGGATTCGTCGGGCTGCTCGAAATACAGCTCGTCCAGGTAGTCCATTTCGTAGTCCATTTGGCTCACCTCGGCAGGAATGTCTCCACCGTGAAGGCGTTCTCCGTGAAGCGGATGGTGACCGCCCCGGAAGAGTGGGTGCTGTAAACAGGTGTGTCCCCTGCACGGGGGATGAAGGCGGCCTCTCGCTCGTCCGTGCCGCAGGAAAGCAGGATGGCCTGCGGGCTGACGGCTTCAAGGAATGCCGGCGAGGTGCTCTCGCTGCTGCCGTGGTGGGCGGCCTTCAATATGTCCGCAGGGACGGCGGCGTACATCTCGTACCGGCTGGTGAGATCCGAGGCCAGGAGCATCGACGTGCCCAGAATGTCCGCCCGCAGCGCCAGACAGGTGTCGTTGGCGGACTGCCCCGGGCGCACCGTGCCCGCCTGCGGCCAGAGCACCGTCAGCGTGCCGCTGGGCGTGGTAATCACGTCGCCCCGGGAGAGGGTGACGAACTCCGTGCCGGTCTCCGCCAGCTGCCGCAGGAGGATGAGCACCTCCTCGTCCAGGTCACCCGCGGTGAGCGCTCCCTCGGGCAGGGCGCACACGCGCACCGGGATGTTCCCATTGACCAGCCCGGCAATGCCGCCTGCGTGGTCAATGTGCAGATGGGTGAG
>JBGVOA010000261.1:0-2267 GCA_045126095.1 Christensenellales bacterium
CTCTGCTGGCGCACATGGCGCAGTGCCAGCTCCGACAGGGTCACGCCGCCCTTTTCGTCCGGCTCCACGCTGATGCCGGCGCGCTTGTTGACCAGGAGCACGTCGTCATCCTCGTAGACGACGTCCACCATGGGGGCGGACTGCTCCATGCAGAACAGCTCCACCTTCTGGCCTGAAAGGACGCGCACATCGGGGCGGACGCGCTTGCCGTCCAGCTTCACATCGCGGCGGGAAAAGGACTGCTGCACCGTGCGGGTGGGCAGCTCCGGCAAAAAGCGGCGGATGCAGGCGTCGATGCGCTGCCCTTCCGCCGCGGGATCGGTGATAAATTCATACTTCATATGCGTGTCTCCGGATCATTGCAGGCAGTTCATGCGCAGCGCGCCCCAGCGGGGAGTCATCCGATGCAGATCGGCCAAGGCGCTGAGCATTTCCCTTGTGGGGTTGATGGTCAGCATGGAGCGCAGCACCTCCTGCATCACCGGGAGGGAAACGCCCTGCTTGACCAGGATGCGCAGGTCCTCCACCGCGTCCTCCACGCCGATCTCCGGGCGGGTCGCGCCCTGCAGCAGGCCGTAAAGGCGGTTGAAGCAGCTGCGTTCCTCCGGCATGAGGCCTTCCATAGCGCCGCGGATGGTCTCCTCGTCCAGCTCCACGGCTTCGGCCATGGCAGGAGGGGCCATGCGCAGCAGCCGGTCGGGTTCAGCCAGGCCGGGGTGCAGCAGCAGCATGTCGCCCTCGCGATCGTAAATGTAGTCGTAGGCGGCGCGCAGGTAGCGCATGGACAGCATCCGGTCCAGGGGATCGTTGCTTTCCAGCACGTCCTCCATCAGGTGCTCCAGGGGCTCTTCATGGTGCAGCAGGCCGCCCAGATACAAAAGTGCGCGGATGATTGCGTCATGCCGCAGCAGACGGGAGCGCGTCTCGTCGTGCCGGCGGTCGGAGAGGATCATCAGCAGGGGCGTGAGCAGCTCATCCGGCAGATGCAGGATGAAGCGGTCGCCAACGCGCTCCAGCGTGCACCACAGGCGGCGCACCAGCGTCTCCGCGGCGGACATCTCTAGCCAATCCATCAGTTCTGCCTCGCCGCCCAGGGTGATCAGCCGCTCCACCAGGGAGTGCTCCTCCACGGTCAGCAGCATGGCCTCGCGGGGGAGACGGGTGAGTACCATGGCGCGCAGCTCCTGTGTGGTGTGCAGGCGGCGGGAGAAGGGGTTCTCCTGCGCATCGAAGGAAAGGCTCCACAACTCCTCCGCGTGCAGGTCGTGATCAAAGGTGTACAGGCCGTAATCCGGCAGGGTGGCCAGCCGCCGCTCGCAGGATTCCAGCTGGGATTGCCTCAGCAGGCTCATGGTCTTGTCTGCCCAGTGCAGACGGTGTACGTTCGTTTCCCGCAGCAACAGCTTCACCTCCCTCAGGCTTTTTCCGCAGGATACGGTTGACGGTCACGCGTGCAGGACATAGCCCGGTTCGTGCCTTCAGTATCATCTATTATACGTCAACATCCGCATCTGTCAAGGGTTGCAGGGGCGGAAATGGCCGGGAATTGCTCACAGCGCCGACGGATTCTGACAGGTACGCACGAAAAAAGGAGCGCTGCCGCTCCTTGGGGATCAGAACTCGTCCAGCACCAGCCACAGGGGGATTTCAAAGGTCATAAGCCCCATTTCCTCCGGGGCGATGCTGCCGGGCTGGAAGTAAAAGCACAGGTCGCCGGACTTGGTGAGGCAGTAGTCCTCCTCCGGGTAGAAGCTGGCTTCCAGCTCCTCGTAAGTCAGGTCGTCGTAATACCCGGCCTCGCTGCCGCCGGACTGGATCATGTCCCACACCATTTCGCGGACGATCCTGTCCGCCTTGTTGGTCTGGCGGGTGAGGAGCCATTCGTCCGTCTCCTCCGCATCCAGCAGGCCCAGGAAAACCGGCAGGCTGACGATGCGTCCCGCACCAGGGCCGGTCAGGGCAAAGACATGTCCGCTGACCACCTGTGTGGCTTCTCCGCCCACGCTGACCTGCTTGGTGATGGCGAAGGAGAGGTACTCCTCGCTGGCGTGGGTGACGGCGTAGTCGATCTCGACGATCTTCTGCGGGTCGCCGGGCTGCATGCCAGAGGCCAGCATGGGCACTTCAAAGCCCAGCGCGTCCTCCAGGGAATAGGCATAGGTGGTGTTCAGGTGCAGCGCCACCTCGCTGTCGCCTGCGGCCTGGGGGTAGCGGTAGCGGTAGACGTAGAGTGCGTCCGCCTCCGTGCTGCCCTCGGGCCACACATA
>JBGVOA010000262.1:0-4612 GCA_045126095.1 Christensenellales bacterium
CATGCGGAATCCGGAATCGTTCCGGCTGATTATGCGGATATCACGCCCCCGCACGGCTGAGCCAATGCATCAGCGGCGTATCCAGCGGATTCGCCTTCGTTCCCCTGGGCACCGGGATCAGCCGCACCGCGAAGGGCTCCAGGGAGACCTCCGCCAGCTGCGCCTGGTGCAGCGCCATCAGGCCCGTAAGGGTCTGCGCCGCCGACAGGCCGGTATCCTCCATGAGGGTGCGCAGGGCCATGGCGCCTCCCTGTCGCAGGCGGACATACAATTTCGCAAGCGCATCGCGCTCCATGCGCAGGCTCTCCAGCAGCTGCATCAGCGCCGGATTCGCCCGCAGCTGACACAGCCGCGCCCGGGGACACTTCTCCCGGATGGCCGCTGCTTCGCCGGGCAGCACGTCGCCGTCGATGAGGACGATATCCGTCCACACGTCCTGCAGCTTTGCGATATCCGGGGCCAGCAGCAGGGTGTTGAAGCCCCGCAGATCCTGCACCGTGCCGCAGGCCGTATCCAGCCGCAGCTGCTCGCGTGCACGCACGTCCGCCAGCAAACGCATGGCCGCCTGGCGCTCGTGGTCCACCAGCAGCACGCCGCGCCCCCGCTCCAGGAGCTTCAGCACCGCAGGCTGCTTTTCCACCGGCACATCGCTGGTGATTCCTGTATTATTCGCCGCCAGGGCCAGCATCTCCTGCAAAAAAGCGCGGAAAAGCACATTCTCCTCCGGCAGGGTGGTCGCGCAGGCCGCCGGACGCAGCGCCTCCACCTGCAATTCCGCCTTCACCTGGCCCCGGAATTCGTTGCGCATGGGCGTAAAGAGCACGTCCACGCGCTCCACGCCGGACTCGGCAAAATCGCCCTTGCCAAAAGCGACGCCCTCCCGGCTGGCCATGTCCTCCAGCAGGCTCAGCTTCAGGTGCGTGCGGGTCTTGCCCACCCGGCGCGCCTCCTGCACATGGGCGTCCTGCACGCGGAAGACCGGGTTCGGGTTGCAGTAGCCCGTGGGCTGGAGCATTTCGAGCCGGTCGATCATCGCCAGGTCGACCTCCTTGAGCCGCACGTCCACGTCGTATTCCTTGCGCGGGATATAGCAGCGGGGATCGCAGTTTTCGTCGATGGCGAGGTTCAGGCGGCGGCGCAGCTCCGGGATGAGGCTCTCCTGCATGGTGAGGCCCGCAGCCTGCTCATGTCCGCCGAAGCGCATGAACAGATCCTTGCAGATGGAGAGCATGCCGTGGATGTTGACCCCCGGAATCGACCGGCAGGAGCCCACGGCCACGCCCTCATGCACCGTCATGACGATGGTTGGGAAATGGTAGCGCTCGCAGATGCGGCCCGCCGCCAGGCCGATCACGCCGTGGTTCCAGCCCTCGCCGACGATGATGATGACCCGGTCGCGCAGGAAGTCGATGCACTCGGGGATCATGCTGACGGCCTTGTCGGTGATCTCCTGCTCGATGGCCTGGCGCTCCTGGTTGCGCAGTTCGAGCCGCTGGGCGATGTCGGCGGCCTGCTGCTCGTCCTGCGTGGTCAGCAGCAGCACACCCTGCCCCGCGTCCTCCAGGCGGCCGCCCGCATTCAGGCGCGGCGCGAGGCGGAATCCCACATGGCCGGAGTTCACCGGCGGGTGCACATCGCTGACCTGCATCAGCGCCCTGAGGCCGGGACGCTGCGTTTCCGCCATGCGCCGCAGACCTTCGCGGACGATCACGCGGTTCTCGTCCACCAGGGGCACGATGTCCGCCACGGTGGCCAGCGCCGCCAGCTCAATGCGCCGGACGACGGCCTCCATGCCCAGCAGTGCCTGGGTCAGCTTGAGCGCCACGCCTGCCCCACACAGCCTCCGGAAGGGATACTCCCCCAGGAGCGGGTTGAGCACCACATCCGCCGGAGAGGGCGTGTCCGCCAGCTGATGGTGATCGGTGACGATCACAGTCATGCCCAGCATTTGCGCCAGCTTGACCTCCTCGTGGTTGGTGACGCCGCAGTCCACGGTGATGAGCAGCCGGTACTTTTCCGCCATCTGCCGCACCGCGTCGCCATTGAGGCCATAGCCCTCCTCATGGCGCGAGGGGATGCGGAAGTCCGGCTCCGCGCCCATCTCCCGGAGCGTTTCCAGCATGATGGAGGTGGCCGACACGCCGTCCACATCATAGTCCCCGTAAACGACGATGGGCATGCCCGCCGCCACTGCCTCGCGGATGATGGGCACGGCCTTGTCCATGCCCTGCATGAGGAAGGGATCGTGCAGCTGGGACAGATCGGGGTGCAGGAAGCGCTCCACCTTTTCCGGCGTGTCGATCCCGCGATTGCGCAGCAGCCCCGACAACCACAGCGGCAGATCGCCGATGGGCGCGGGGGTGTCCGTCCCCCTGCGGATAAAGTCCAGCATAGCGTTCCCTCCTGAGCCAATTCAAAACGGGAGGAGCCCCGCCATGGAGCTCCTCCCCCGTTCGTGCTTCATTCCATTATACCGTTTGCGACGCAAATCGTCAACCACCTGTGCGCGGCTCAGTAGCTGCCCGCCGTATCCATGGTCACGTCATGCTCCTCCTTGTGGCGGGAGGTCTTGCAGCGTTCCATCAGCAGGTCGTAGAAGCGCTGCTCGTCAATGGGCAGGGAGATGGTCTCGCCCGTCCAGGCGGAAAGGTGGATGGCGTTGGAGAGCATGAGGCCCTTGATGCCCTCGCGACCGTCCGCCACCAGGGGCTTGCCCTCGGCGATGGCCGCCGCAAAGGCGTTCAGCACGCCGACGTGCTGCTGGTTTTGTCCGTCAGTTTCCACGATGATGCGCTCGCAGCCGGGCTTCTTGAAGCCCTCCTTGCAGACCTTGCACCAGGCGCGCTCGTCCATCTCCAGCTTATCGAAGATGAGCACGTCGTTCTCGCAGATGAGGCGGCCGCGGGTGCCGGTGATCTCCAGGCGGTTGGTGCCCGGGGCGTCGCCGGTGGTGGTGACGAACACGCCCGTCGCGCCGTTGGGAAACTCCAGGTACGCCGTCACGTCGTCCTCGATCTCCACGTCGTGCCACTTGCCCTCGTGGCAGAAGGCGTGCACCTTCGCCGGCAGGCCGCAGAGCCACTGCAGCAGATCCAGCTGATGGGGGCACTGGTTCAGCAGCACGCCGCCGCCCTCGCCCGCCCAGGTGGCACGCCACGCGCCGGAATCATAATAGAACTGCGTACGGTACCAGTCCGTCACCAGCCAGTTCATGCGCTTGATCTCGCCGATCTCTCCGGCCACGATCATCTCCTTCATCTTCCGGTAGACGCAGTTGGTGCGCTGGTTGAACATCATGCCGAAGACCAGCTCCGGATGCTCGTCCGCCGCGGCGATCATCTCGCGCACCTGCAGGGTGTACACGCCCGCAGGCTTCTCGCACATGACATGCAGGCCATGGCGGAAGGCCTCCGCAGACAGCAGCGGATGCTGATAATGGGGGGTGGCGATGAGCACCGCGTCACAGGCGCCGCTGGCGATCAGGTCGCTGCCCTCGCTGAAGACGGCGATCCCCTCCGGGCCGTTTGCGCGGATCCATTCCCGGCGGCTTTCACGCCTGTCCGCCGCGGCGGTGATGACCACATCAGGGCACAGGCCCTTCATCACATGCATGAAGTGGGACGAGCCCATGCCGCCCACGCCGATGATACCAAGTCTGAGCATGCGTTTATCCTCCTTGCTCACAGCGCCGCCAGGATTTCCCGCAGCGCGGTCACCGCCGCATGGAAGGCCGTGCGGCTGTCGGGGTAGCTTTCGTGATGCTTCAGCTGCTCGTCCTGCAGCTGGTCAAGGCCCTTGAAGACGGTCAGGTGGGGCTCCACGGTCAGGATGACCTCGTCCTCCCGCTCCGCGTTCAGGCGGCGCAGGATTTCCGGCACGTCGCCGTCACCGTGGCCTGCGCAGACCACCGCGCCGTCCGCCATAAGCGCATCCTTGATGTGCATGTAGGTAATGCGCTCATGCAGCTGCCCGAAGGCCTCCAGGGGCTTCACGCCGCACTGGATGAAGTTCGCCGGGTCGAAGGCAAAGCCGAGGCGGTCGCCGAAGTGCGCCAGCAGATCGGCGTTGCGCTCCGCCGTGTCGCCGTAGATGCCCTTTTCGTTCTCGTGGACGAGCTGCACGCCGGCTTCCTCCGCCAGGGTCAGCATGATCTCCAGGCGGCGCAGCACCTCCTGGCGGGACGCCTCGTCCACCTCCCCCGCCGGGTAGAAGCTGAACATGCGGATGCGCCTCGCTCCCAGCACGCGGCAGATTTCCAGGCCATGCCGGAACTTGTCCAGATGTGCTTCAAAGGGCTCGGCCAGCGGGTACTTGCCGTAGGGCGAGCCCAGGGCGGACAGACCGATCCCCGCTGCGTCCAGCTTTTCGCGCAGGGCAGCCGCCTCCTCCAGCGTAAGGTCGGCACAGTTCTTGCCATCCGCGCCGCGCAGCTCGATGAGGGTGACGCCCTCCTCCCGCAGGATGCGCAGCTGCTCGTCAAACACCGGAGACGCCTCGTCCGCAAAGGCGGAGAGAATGAATTTTGCCATATTGGTTTCCTCCTGCATATTCGTTCAGGTTTCCTTTGCCTGTATAGTTCGACCCCGGGCCACCGATTCCTGTCAGCGGTGTG
>JBGVOA010000263.1:0-2775 GCA_045126095.1 Christensenellales bacterium
GCCATCCGCCGCCACACCACCGGCGCGCCCGGCATGACGAAGCTGGACATGGCCGTGTGGCTGGCGGACGCCATCGAGCCCACCCGGGAGGATTATCCCGGGCTGACGGATCTGCGCACCCTGGCGGAGGTCTCCCTGGAGAAGGCCATCCTCTCCAGCATGGAGAGCACCCTTGCCTACGTCCGCAAGCGCGGCAAATCCGTCCACCCCGCCACCATGGAAACCGTTGCCTGGCTGCGCACCCTGCCAGAATGCCAGGCCTGAAAAAATCACACACATAAAGGAGAATGAGTATGCAGGACATCACCATGGCCCAGGAAATTGCCCAGACCCTCTACAAGAACAAGGCCAACCATATCCTCGCCCTGGACGTGCGCGAGCTGACCGTCATCACCGATTATATGGTCATCGCCTCCGGCCGCAGCGCCAACCAGGTCAAAGCCCTCGCCGATGACGTGGACGAGCGCATGGCCGAGCTCGGCCTCCCCCTCCGCCGCACCGAGGGCGCCAACGAGGGCCGCTGGGTCATCCTCGACTACGGCCACATCATGGTCCACCTCTTCCACCCCGAAGAGCGCCAGTTCTACAACCTCGAGCGCCTCTGGGAAGACGGCAACAACCGCCTGGTTCTGCCCTTCGACCAGACAGTGATGGACTGATCGTGCGCCATTGCGTTATTCCCAGCCCTGTGGGGAAACTGCTCATCGCCCACGATGACGCCGGGCTGACAGCCGTCCTCCGTACGGATGAGCCGCCCGCAGCCCCCTCCACGCCCCTTCTGTGCGAGGCCGTCCGCCAGCTGCACGCCTATTTCGCGGGCACACTGACGGATTTCGACCTGCCGCTGCATCTCACTGGCACGCCCTTTCAGCTGCAATGCTGGGCGGCGCTGCGCAGCATTCCCTACGGCGAAACCATCTCCTACGGCGAGCAGGCGAGGCGCATCGGCAAACCCAAGGCCACGCGGGCGGTGGGCGGCGCGAATCACCGCAATCCCCTGTGCATCGTCGTGCCCTGCCACCGGGTCATCGGCGCAGACGGCTCCCTCACCGGCTACGGCGAAGGAATCGACATGAAGCGCTGGCTCCTGGCCCACGAGCAGGCAGTTATCCACAGAAAATAAACAAACAGGCAGAAATTTGCTGAACTGTGCAACATTTCTGCCTGTTTTTGCGTATTAAGGGTGAAGGGAGGAACGCCCATGACCACCGAAGCATTGGAATCGTTCGTTCGCCGCTACGCCGACATGGTGTACCGCCTGGCGCTGGCGCAGACGCGCAGCCCAGCCGACGCGGACGATATCTTTCAGGACGTATTCCTGCGCTACGCGGAAAAATCGCCGGATTTCCAAAGCGAGGAGCACCGCAAGGCATGGCTCCTACGGGTGACGGTGAACCGCTGCCGGTCGCACTTCCGCAGCCCGTGGTTCCGGCGGACAGCTCCGCTGGACGAGGCTGCCCACGCCGCCTCCGCCGCGCCGCAAACCGATCCGGTGGACGAGGCCGTCGCGAGCCTGCCCGCCAAATACCGCACCGTGGTGCATCTGCACTATTTCGAGGACCTGTCCACGGAGGAAATCGCCGCCGCCACCGGCCAGCGGGCCTCCACCGTGCGCAGCCAGCTGACCCGTGCGCGGGCAATGCTGCGCGACATGCTGAAGGGAGGGATCGACTGATGTTCAAGGATGAATACCGCCGCCAACAGGAGGCCGTGCACGCGGAGGAGGCGCTGATCCGGCGGACGCTGAACGCCGCAGCCCGGAGCAAAACGCAGCCGCGCGCCTCCTGGAAACCCGCGCTGGTGGCGGCGCTGTGCGTTTTGCTGGTGGCCGTGCCAGTCGCCCTGAAGCTGGCAAACACCAACGATTTCACGCCCCTTGATGCGCCTGCCACGCCGACTGCCACGCCCGCCTTCGTCTGCCGTGAAGGCACCTTCCACCTCCAGCACATCTCATCGTCAATCGTCGGCGATAAAGCCTACATCCTGCTGGCCGCCGAGGGCAGCGGCGTGAGCGAAAAGCTGACGCTGGACGTGCAGTGGACGATCAACGATGCCGAAACCATCTGGTCACAGACGCTCACGCCCATCGAATACAGCGTGAACCCGCCCCGCACCACCTATCTACTGACGGCAGACTGCGCGCAGGAGGGCCTGACTACCTCCGACCATCTGCCGCTGACCCTGGGCGATTCCGTGACCATGACGCTGATGCGCTGGTGGCACGCCACGGAGGACGGCAGCGCCCCGGACGTCACCCGGGACGGCGAAACCACGCTGCACTTCAACATGGGCGGCGTGGGAGAACGACGCGTAAGCGACGGCTTTGTGTACGAAGTCCTGGAGGACGGCACCATCAGACTGGAGCTGCTCCTGTGGGGCTCAAGCAACATGGTGGTCCCCGCGAAGATTGATGGCCGCAGCGTATCCAGCGTGGGTGTAGCCTTTTCGGAGATCAAGGAGCTCAAAAGCATCACCCTGCCAGAAGGTGTCAAGGTCATTGACAGGTACGCATTCTATAACTGCGAGAATCTCAAAGAGGTACATCTGCCAGAGAGCCTCGTTGAAATCATGCCAAGAGCCTTCGTTAGCTGCCCGTCGCTGGAAAGCATCCACATCCCTGACAGCGTCACGACCATCGGGTCTGAGGCGTTCACCTTCTGTACCTCGCTGAAGGAGGTGCACCTGCCCGCCGCCCTGACCGATCTGGGCTATAGCGCCTTTGAACACACAGCATTGGAATATGTGGACATTCCCGATGGGCTGACCAGTCTGCCT
>JBGVOA010000264.1:0-2594 GCA_045126095.1 Christensenellales bacterium
CCGGCCTTCTTCACCGCCTCGGAAATGGAGGCCATAGCCTGCGCATTCTCGGGGTTCGGAACGTGGTTGGGGAACATGCCGTCGGGCTCCAGGAACTGGCTGCCCTCAATCCAGGCGCCCAGCTCCTCCATCAGCTCGGCGTAGAAGCCGCCTGCGCCGTTGCCCGCGTCCACCACCACATGCAGACCCAGCAGAGGCTTGGCCACATCGGTATCCAGGCCCTTGCGGATTCGGTCCGCCAGCAGCTGCTTGTAGGTGGGCAGGAAGGGCTTCTCGGTGATGACGCCGGTGGCCTCGATGCTGCCGGGATCATAGGTGGAAGCCATCTCCAGCATCCTGCCGACCTGCTTGCCGTCCAGACCGCCCTCCTTGACGAAGAACTTCAGGCCATTCTTGTCGAAGGGGTGATGGCTTGCGGTGATCATCACGGAGCCATCGGGCTCAAAGCCGGGGGTGATGATGGACATGTACATCGCAGGCGTGGAGCACATGCCGAAATTCAGCACGCTCGCGCCAGCCTTCGCCACGCCCTCGGCGGTCGCAGCCAGCAGCGCGGGGCCGGAGATGCGGCTGTCACGGCCGATGGCTACGGTGACCTCGGAAACCGGCTTGTTCAGGCGCTCCGCCAGGAAATTCGCGAATGCCATGCCCAGGCAGGTGGCAATGTGGGGCGTGAGGTTCGTGTTCTCGCCCACCGCTGTGCCGCGCACGTCGCTTCCGCTCTTGAGTTTCATCCAATCCATGGTATTTACCTCCCTTTGGGTCGTTTATATCAACAATTTACAGGCTCTGATCATTCGCGGCCTCGTCATACGCGCCGCGGAGCAGGTGATAGAGGGGTGCAAGGGCCTCGAAGTCCGCGCGCACCGTGTCCAGGATGGCCGCGGAGCCGATCTGCCCCATGTCCGGGTGCTGCTTGCCCACGTAGATCTCACGCCCCGCGTACCAGGGGTGCAGGCACTCCGGTACGTTTTCGGGGATGGCAATACGCTTCCAGGTGGAGCCGAAGAAGGCGAAGTCGTTCGCCGCCATCTTTGCCGCCCTGAGCGTTTTCTCCACCTGCGCAGGATTCGCAGTGATGTGGCGGCGCAGCGCATCCATCATCGGGCGATTCTCACCCCAGGTGCCCATCCCCCAGCCCAGAGTCGTCGGGCCGAGCTCGAAGAAGAAGTTGACGCTCCCCTCCCTCGGCTCCGCTGCCCGGCGGAAGCACAGCCACAGGTGGTCGCGGAACGGCGACTTATCCTTGCTGAAACGTGTATCGCGGTGAATGCGCGCCAGACATTTGTATGGCCTGATCTCCATCAGCGGATCGATCCTCTGCATCGTGGGCGCAAGAGCCTCGATGAAGGCGTGGAACACGGCCTTCACATCCCGCTCGTAGCGGGGCTTGTGCTCAGCAAAATAGGCCTTGTCGTTGTGAAAACGGATATCAAGGAAGAACTGCAGCGTCTCCTCCGGAAAGCCGGTGAACATAACGCACCTCCTGTTTGTACTTTACTATTATAAATGCTCCGGCAGGATTTTTCAACAGCCGAAGCGATCAAATTTACAAGAAAAAGCGCGAAGCCTTTCAGCCTCGCGCCTGTTTTGGTGCAAATCAGTCGTGATACTTGCTGTCGATCTCCTCGCGGAACTTGGCGATCATGTCCTCCACGCTCATCACGCCCAGGTTGCCGCCCTTGCGGTCGCGCACGGCAACAACCTTGCTTTCGACTTCCTTGTCGCCCAGAACGAGCATGTAGGGCACCTTCTCCAGCTGCGCCTCGCGGATCTTGTACTTGATGGACTCGTTGCGGGTATCAACCTCAACGCGCATACCCTCGGCTTCCAGCTTCGCGCGGAGCTCGTAGGCCCAGTCGTCGCTGCGCTCGGTGATGGTCAGGATGCGCACCTGCTCGGGCGCCATCCACATGGGCAGCGCGCCGGCGTAGCGCTCGATGAGGTAAGCCAGCGTACGCTCATAGCAGCCAAGGCTGGTACGGTGGATGATGTAGGGCGTCTTCTTCTGGCCGTCGGAATCGGTATACTCCATGCCAAACTTCTGCGCCAGGAGCATGTCGATCTGGATGGTGACGATGGTGTCTTCCTTGCCGAAGACGTTCTTGTACTGGATGTCCAGCTTGGGGCCGTAGAAGGCAGCCTCGTCGATGCCGACCTCGTACTCCACGCCCAGATTGTCCAGAATTTCGCCCATCACACGCTGGGCTTCCTCCCACTGCTCGGGGGTGCCTTCATACTTGATGCCGGCGCGGGCAGGATCCCACTGGCTGAAGCGGAAGGAGCAGTTCTCCAGCATGCCGACGGTGCCCAGCATGTGCTTGGCCAGCTCGAGACAGCCGCGGAACTCCTCCTCCAGCTGCTCAGGACGCAGCACCAGATGGCCCTCGGAGATGGTGAACTGGCGCACGCGGATCAGGCCGTGCATTTCGCCCGAGTCCTCGTTGCGGAACAGCGTGGAGGTCTCACCCAGACGGATGGGCAGGTCACGGTAGGAGCGCTGGCGGTTCAGGTAGGCCTGATACTGGAAGGGGCAGGTCATGGGGCGCAGGGCAAAGCACTCCTTGGTCTCGTCGGTGGGGTCACCCAGCACG
>JBGVOA010000265.1:0-6288 GCA_045126095.1 Christensenellales bacterium
ACCACCGGAGAAACCTACCGTGTGCAGCTGGAAAAGACCAGCTATGCCTATATCGTCCGCCAGTATGTCATCAATCCCGATGGCACCACCGGCCCCCTGCTGGCCGAGCACATCCAGTACATTGGCGCGAAGGACCCCACCGCCCAGAGCGTTGCCTCCTACGCCGAGCTGGACGATCCCATGTGCGTGCAGGAAGCCAATGCCGCCTATGTGGCGCTGGTTGCCGCGCGTGGCATGAACGTGACCTACTCCAATATTTCCTTCCTGACCAGCCCCTGGAACGCTGCGGACTGGATGCCCCAGCCCATCACCTATGTGGATCTGAGCTGCGTGCTGAAGTCCGCCACCACCTCCTGCATCGGCGACTATGAGCTGTTCTACCAGGGCAATGCGGACGGCACGCTGAAGGTGCTGCGCTCCGGCGAGGTGCTGGAGGACGGCATCCGCGTCGTCGCCAACGAGATCTTCACCAAGAAGTATCCCATCACCGGCTCCTGCACCTTTGCGGTGGAGTTCACCCCTGACGCCGATTACCAGCCCAGCGCCTACGAGCGTCTGCGCGATTACGAGACCGTGCAGCTGGCGGTGAACGTCTCCGTCCGCCGCATCGGCAGCGCTGAGGGCGTGATCTACGTCACCCCCAATGGCCGCCCCTTCAACAAGGGCGAAAGCTGGGAGGACGCGGTGAACGTGCAGACCGCCCTCAAGTACGTCGCCCCCGGTCAGACCATCCTGCTTCAGCCCGGTCATTATGACATGGCTGCTGCAACCCTCCTTGTAGAGCGCGGCCGTGACGGCACCGAGGAAGCCCCCATCACCATGACCACCGACGGCGGCTTTGCCACCTTCGATTTCGGCCGCACCGGCACCGGCTTCACCTGCTGGGGCGACTGGTGGAATATCTCCTACATCAACATCTGCAACACCCTTGACCTGCAAAAGGGTATGCAGCTGGCGGGCAACAACTGCCGCCTGGAGCGCATGAACTTCTACAATAACGGCACCACCGGCCTGCAGATTTCCGGCACGTCCAACGAGCCCTATGATCGCTGGCCCGCCAACAACACCATCGTCAACTGCACCTCCTTCAACAACGGCGACTCCGGCTACGAGGATGCGGACGGCTTTGCCGCCAAGCTGACCTGTGGCCCGGGTAACGTCTTTGAGGGCTGTATCGCCGCCTATAACGCCGACGACGGCTGGGATATGTTCGCCAAGTCCGCCACCGGCACGATCGGCGCTGTGGTCGTGCGCGACTGCGTCACCTACCGCAACGGCTACCTGATGGTCAAGCCCGGCAGCGCCAAGACCGCTATCGTATTTGCGGACATCCTCTGCGACGAGAACGGCACGCTGACCTTCGCGGGCGAGGAGGGCGTCGACTACATGATGATCGAGGCCGGCAACGGCAACGGCTTCAAGATGGGCGGCACCAACATCCCCGGCGATCACAAGCTGTACAACTCCATCTCCTACGAGAACAAGTCCAAGGGCATCGACTCCAACTCCTGCCCGGACATCAAGGTCTACGATTCCACCTCCTACAATAATGGGTCCCACAACGTGGCCTACTATACCAACAACAAGTCCGGCACCACCGGCTTTGCGGCCGAGGGCATCCTGTCCTTCCGTACGGATGGCGGCGTCAACGAGAACCTGAAGCTCCAGAACCAGTCCTCCACCGATGTGTACGGTGAGTTCAACTTCTTCTGGACGGACGGCGCTTCTGCCAACACCGCGGCTGTACCGACCACCGTCAGCGCCGACTGGTTCCAGTCCCTGGATACCAGCGTGGAGCCCACCCGCAATGCGGACGGCACGATCAACATGCACGGCCTGCTGCTGCTGACCGATGCAGCCCGAGCCTATGAAACCGGCGCGCAGGGTGCTGCCTGGGGCCAGATCGAGCAGGAGAAGGCCACCATCTGGGTCGTTGGTGATTCCACCGTGTGCGGCTTCTCCGACAGCTATTACATCCCGCGTCAGGGCTGGGGCGAGCAGCTTGACCGCTACTTCAACGCCACCGTGTACAACCTGGCGCACTCCGGCGCTTCCTCCCGTGACTTCACCGGCATGAGCGAGTACGCTACGCTCCTGAACGGCTCTGATTCCGTGCCTGCCCTGGGCAACGCAGAAGGCGCCAAGTTCCTGCTGATCGGCTTTGGCCACAACGATGAGAAGACCGAGGCAGCCCGTTACGCCAACCCCAACGGCGACTACCTCACCGAGGGCACCTTCGCCAACAGCCTGTACACCAGCTACATCCAGCCCGCGCTGGAGGCTGGCGTGACTCCCGTGCTGGTGACCCCCATCGTCCGCCTGACAACGGATAACACCGCTGAATCCTACGCCGGCGCGTCCGGCCATGTGACAGCCGACACCACCGTGGGCGACGTGACCTACGCCGGCGGCGACTACGCGCAGGCCATCCGCGACCTGGCTGCCGCGCTGAACATTCCCTGCATCGACCTGACCGCCATCACCCTGGAGCGCAACGTGGCCATAGGCGAGGGCGCGCAGTGGCTGCATGCCTGGAACGGCGCGAAGCTGGGCGAGGACGGCGTGACGCTGATCGCCACCGCCCTGGACAAGACCCACACCAACATCTACGGCGCAAAGATGAACGCCTGGGCCATCGCGCAGGCTGCTGAAGGCACTGCGCTGGCTCCCTACGTCAAGGTCGGCAAGACTCAGCCCAGCTACGAGGCCGACTTCGCTGCGGCCATCAACCCGGATTACGTTCCCGTCAGCTACACTGCGCCTACTGCCGACTCCGCGCTCTGGCCTGCCTACACCGACGCGCAGGGCAATGTCTGGCATGGCACCGTCTTCGGCGATGTGGGCGGCGAAAACAAGATCACCAATGGCAGCTTCTTCGCCAATGAGGTGGAGGGCGGCATGAACATCGGCGTGACCGGCAACGCAGGCAAGATTTCCTCCGCCACCGACGGCCTGATCTTCTACTACACCCGCCTGCCTGCCGGCGCCGCCTTCACGCTGACCGCGACCGCCACCATCAACGACATGGCCGCCAACAACCAGGTGTCCTTTGGCCTGATGGCCCGTGATGACCTGTACATCGACGCCTATGTCAAGGATACCATGGGCGACTATGTGGCCGCCGGTACCCGCAACCAGGGCGCCTTCAACTGCTTCGGCCGTAAGAGCGGCGTGCTCTACAACGGCCCTGCGGCTGAGATCGTCTACAATGTGGGCGACACGGTGGAGCTCTGCATCGTTGGCACAGCGGACGGCTTCACCCTGACCTATGGCGACAACACGCCTGTGTCCGCTGGCTTTGACTACGCGCTCACCACCGTTGACAGCGACTACATCTACGTCGGTTTCTACGCGGTGCGCAACGCCAATATCACCTTCACCAACGTGAACCTCGTCACCGACTGATCCCTGATTCCTGCGGCGCTGTCAGCAATGGCAGCGCCGTTTTCCATGATGAGCTTGACAGGGGTTTGGTGCAGAAATATAATGAAAGCAGTTCGGATGACTACTTGATCTACCGAAACGGAGGAAACAAGCCCATGAAACAACTGCTCATACTGCTGACCATGCTGCTTCTGGCGGCAATGCCCGCTTTGGCTGAGGACGACAGCTTTGTGGAAGTGGTGCTCTTTGATGGCGAAGCCACCGTCAGCGGCAACTGGCAGCTTGCAGCCAGTGCAAACACCACCAACGCCAACGGCAGCTTTGACCCGTCCCTGATTTCGGAGGACGGCTGGTTCACAGTGGAGTACAACGGCTCCAACAAGGCGGTTTACCTGGCCTTTTCCGATTGGGAAAGCGGCACATGGGCTTCGGTCAACGTGCCCTCCGCCTGCACCAATGAGGGCGGCCTCCTCACGGCCACCTTCACCTTCTCCCAGTGCTACATCCAGTACGGTGGCAAGGACTTCGGCGCTGTGGATCAGATCTGTGTCGGCAGCACCACCGCCGCCAGGGACACGACCATCCGCCGCATCGTCTGGCATGGCCGCCCCCTGCAGGATGACCTGAACGCCACCGCGACCATCTTCCGCGGCTCGGCCACTGCGTCCTCCAACAACGCCAGCCTGCACTATGTCTTTACGGCCCATGTCGGCGGTGATTTTGACGCGTCGCAGATCAATCCCGGCAGTCGCTTCTACGTGGAATACAGCGGCGCACGCAATGGCGTGTATCTCGCCCTGCAAAGCCATTCAGGCGCGACGCAGTGGAGCCGCGTCAATGCGGATGAAACACAGGAGCTGGAAAACGGCCGCTACGTTTCCTGGTTCAACTATGACAATTTCGCCCGCGCCTGGGGCACGAATTTCGCCCGCCTGGATCAGCTGACCGTGTATACCACCACGCCCCGTGCGGTGACGCTGCACCGCATCGCCTACTTCGCCGGAGAAGGGGAGCCGACCGACACGAGCGATGGTCGCTGGAGCCGCCCCGATACCGGCATTGCCTTCATCGGCGACAGCATCTGCCAGAACCCGATCTACTCCTTTGGCGATTGGAACGCCATCCTGGACCGCAGCGACTGTTCCAATTTCGGCATCGGCTCGCAGACGACCGTGGAATGCCGCGCCCGCATCGGCGAATTGGCTGCCCGAGATTATTCCGTCATCGTGTTCATCTGCGGCATCAACGACGTCGGCCGTGGCTACACCAAGGAGGAGATCGTGGCGAATTATGACGCAATGATCTCCGCCGTCCGCGAACTAAATCCCGATTGTCAGTTCCTCATTGTCAGCGTTCTGCCCACGACTGAGGCCTTGTTCGCCGGTCAGCAGGGGAAAATCAACCTGCTGAACATGGCGCTGAAGCGCTACGCCAGCAAAACGCAGGGCGTGACCTATGTGGACGTTTACTCCTCCTTTACGGCGAAAACCGGCGCGTACGCCTATCCTGAGCTGCTGAGCGACGGCCTCCACCCCAATCGTGAGGGGTATGCGGTGATGGCGGAGCTCCTTACCCCCTACCTGCCTGCAGAATAAGCGCATCTGCGGATCATGAAGCCCCCTTTATGATCCGCTTTTTTTCATGCGTACCAACCCGCAGCGCATAAACAAGTCCGCCCCTTTGTTAGTAAATTTTCACGGGCCAGGGAAAAATGCGTTGCAATTTTGTTGAAACTATGATAGCATGTTGTATCGCAAGCGGATGCTGTTTTTCTTAAAGAATTTTCTTCAGACGCATCAGATGGTAAGTATTTCCATTTCAAGGAGGGAGCTGCATGCGATACACCCGTGAGGATGGTTGTCTTGCATGGCTGACCTACGGCATACTCAATCCCGATACGTCCGCAGCGCTTCTTGAGGAGTTCGGCACTGCAGAGGCCGTATATGACCGGTTCATGCTCGAGGGCAAGGACTTCCTGCGCGACCGGCATGTCAGCGAGACCTCCGCTGCTGCCCTCGCGGAGCATGCCTCTGCTGACAAGATGCATGAAATGATGGTCACCATGCGCAGGATGAAAGCAGGCGTCATGTCCATCCATGATCCCCTCTATCCCGATGCACTGCGGCACATCCAGCAGCCGCCGGCAATCCTGTTCTACCAGGGCGATCCGGACTGCCTGCTGGGCAAATGCATCGCTGTGGTGGGTTCGCGCACCGTTTCTCCGCAGGGGCAGGCGGTCACCAGCAGCATCTGCCGTGACCTGAGCCGCGCGGGTGTATGCATCATCAGCGGACTTGCCATGGGTGTGGACGCCGCTGCCCACGAGGGCTGCCTGGAGGGCGGCTCGCCGACAGTGGCCGTGCTGGCCTGTGGTATGGATGTGATCTACCCACAGGAGAATGCGGACCTCCGGGAGCGTATTGTCCTCGAGGGCGGTCTGCTGCTGAGCGAGTATCCGTTGGGGATGCACGGCACAAAGCATGTGTTCCAGATGCGCAACCGCGTCATCTCCGGCCTGTCCAAGGCTGTGCTGATGATGGAAGCCCGCATCCGTTCGGGCACAATGATCACCGTCCAGCACGCACTGGATCAGGGCAGGGAAGTGTTCGCCTATCCCGGCATTCCCGGCTCGGAGTACGCAGAGGGTGCGCATCAGCTGCTGCGCGAGGGCGCGAACTACTTCACCAGCGCGCAGGATGTGCTGGAGGATCTGGGTTGGGCTGAGGATGGCCCGCCCATCACCCAGCAGCAACAGCGCGAGCTGCCCGCAATGACTGAGGAGCAGCGAAAAATCTATGGCCTGCTCGGCGGAGGCGAAATGTCCTTTGACGAGCTGGCGGCGGCCTGCGATATCCCCGCACCGCAGCTATCCGTTTCCCTTACGCTCCTGCAGATGGCAGGCGT
>JBGVOA010000266.1:0-2449 GCA_045126095.1 Christensenellales bacterium
CCGGCCATCAGACCAGGCGGACGGTGCGCACCGTTATTTTTATTACAGCGCGGCGTACAACCGCAGCATTTCGCCCACGCTCCAGGCCTGGGCAAACCAGCCGCGGCTCAGGCCCGGCGCGTCGCCATCGTAGATTTCCGGCAGCTGACCGGCGCAGCCCTCGCGCAGGGTGGCCTCCATGGGGGCAAGCGCCTCCCGCACCGCCTGCACGGCCTCCGGCGAATGCCCATGCACCTTCAGGTACGCCAGGTAGTACGCCCCCAGCGGGAAGGGCCAGACCGTGCCCTGGTGGTAGGCCATGTCACGTTCCTTCTGCACACCCTCATATACGCCATGGTACTGCGGGTCCTCCGGGCTGAGAGTGCGCAGGCCGCAGGGGGTGTACAGATGGGCGTACACCGCGTCCACCACGGCGCGCTCCTTGTCCGCATCCAGCATGGTGAAGGGCTGGGTGAGGGCCCAGATCTGGTTGCAGCGGATCTGCCCGTCCGCCGCCGTGCCGGAGATCACATCCCGCAGGCAGTGCTTCTCTTCCATCCAGAAGGCCGGGATGAAGGCCTCCCGCACCCGTCCGGCCAGGGCGGCATAATCCGCCGCATCCAGCCCCAGGCGGGTCGCCAGGGCGTCCATCACCCGCAGCGCGCTGTACCAGTAGGCATTGATTTCCACCGGCTTTCCGTGACGGGGCGTGGGCAGGATCTCCCCCACCCGCACGTCCATCCAGGTCACCTGGTCAAAGCCCTCGCCGGCCATGATGAGCCCGTCCGCATCCATGCGGATGCCGTGGCGCGTGCCCCGGCGGTACGCCGCGACGATCCGCTCCATCACCGGGTAGGCCTCGCGGGCAAAGGCATCGTCGCCCGTGGCCTCCACATACAGCCACACGGTGTTGATCAGCAGCAGCGCCGCGTCCACCGTGTTGTACATCGGCGCGCTCTCCCCCTCCGGGAAGAGGTTGGGCACCAGGCCCTCCTGCTCATAGGCCAGGAAGGTGCGCAGGATGCTCTTCGCCTCCGCGTACCGGCCGGTGGACAGGCAGCAGCCCGGCAGGGCGATCATCGTGTCCCGGCCCCAGTCGCCGAAGAAGGGGTAGCCCGCGATGATGCTTCTGCCGCCGGTGGACGCGCGGTCGACGATATACGCATCCGCCGCAGCGGCCAGCTGCCGGGCAACCGCGTCCCGCAGGCCGCACTGCTCCCGCAGGCCCTGCATGCGCGCGCGGTGGGCGGAGATGATCTCCTCCGCCGTGCGGGCGCAGGGGGCATCGGAGGCCACCAGCCACACCTGGCCGCGCGCCCCGGCCTCCACCTCCAGGGTGATCGCGCCCACATCCGCCACAAGGCCCTTCTCCGGGCGGCCCTCCGGCGCGTCGTGCCGGTAGGCCTGCATGCGGAATGCGGGCTTTTCCGACCGGAAGGCTTCGCTGGACTGCACATGCAGGCGCATGCCGCCCGTTTCGACGCCGTCCTCCGTTTCGCGGATCGTCCAGGGCTCCAGGGGCGCGTGCCCCTTTTCGAAGCCCAGCACCTGGGGACGCAGGATCAGCGTGCAGGGCGCGCCAGTGCGATTCTCCACCGTCCAGCGCAGAGCCACGGCATTTTCGCCGTAGGCCATGGCCATTTCGCGTACCACCCGCACGCCCCGCACGTCATACGTCCAGCAGGGCACATCCTCCACCGTCACGGCGGACAGGTAACGCCAGCCGTCCTCGGCGGGGGCGTCGTCCGCAAAATCCTGGGTGGACAGATCGAACGTCCCTGCAGCGGACGTCAGCTTCTCCGCCACGCGGGCCAGCAGGGTCACGCGGTCGTTGGGCGCGGTGCGGGCGGACACCAGCAGGCCCTGATCGGCGCGGGTCATCGAAAAGGCATGGGACAGGCTGGCATAGCCGCCCAGGCCGTTGGTCAAAAGGAAACAGCCCTCCTGGGCCCGGGACGCGTCCGCCATGTCCTGGCGGCTGTATACAAAACGCATGGGAGCACCTCCGTATCAGTCTCGGTCCATCATAGCACATCGCGGCGGTTTTGTCACCTGCGGACACGCAAAAGCCGCCGGAAGCATCATCACTCCCGGCAGCCCGAATCGGTTTTCGCGTCACTCCGCCGCCTGTTCCACCACGCGGATGGAGGTGATGACAGGCTGGTTTTCCCGCTGCACCGTGCCGTTGCCGTCCGTCACAGGGGTGTTCGCACAGATCGCGTCCACCACCTCGATGCCCGTCAGCACGCGGCCAAAGGCGGCGTACTGGCCATCGAGCCAAGGCGCATCCTCATGCATGATGAAGAACTGGCTGCTGGCGGAATCCGGCATGTAGGCGCGGGCCATGGAGAGCACGCCGCGCTCGTGCCTGAGCGGGTTCTCCCAGCCGTTGGCGCTGAATTCACCCTTGATGCGCTCAGATGAGCCGCCGGTGCCGTTGCCCAGGGGATCGCCGTCCTGGATCATGAAG
>JBGVOA010000267.1:0-4322 GCA_045126095.1 Christensenellales bacterium
GTAGTCATGCCCAGCTCGTTAACCAGCTCAATGGAGTCATCCGGCAGCTCGGTGTAGCGCTCCATGGGGATGGAGGGCGCGCCGCTCCAGCCGCTCTGGCCCAGCAGGAACATCTCGTTGTTGCCTACCTGCAGATAGTAGCGGCCCGTGCGAGTCAGGGTTGCCGCCTCGGTGCGCTTGAGCATGCTGCGGCTGTCCGCCTCGTCCTGCACCTTCAGGCAGACGCGGAAGCGGGTGTTGCTCTCGATCTGTCCGTCAACGATGCCCGCGGGCTTCTGCGTGGCCAGGATCAGGTGCACGCCCAGGCTTCGGCCGATGCGGGCCGCGCTGACCAGCTCGTCCATGAAGTCCGGCTCCTGCTGCTTGAGTTCGGCAAACTCGTCCGACACGATGATGATATGCTGCATCGGCTCGGACACCGCGCCCTCGCGGAAGAGCTTCTGATAGCGGTAGATGTCCAGGTTGCTCTGCTTGAGGCGGTCGCCCACCTCCTTGAAGACGCGCTGGCGGCGCTTGAGCTCCGCGGAAAGAGAGTTCATGGAGCGGTGGATGCCCACGCTGCCGCCCAGGTTGTCGATGATGCCCACCACATGGGGCAGGGCCTTCAGGGTATCGGACATGCCGCCGCCCTTGTAGTCGATCAGCACGAAGCCGACCTCCAGGGGGCTGTATGTCACCGCCATGGAAAGCAGGTAGGTGATGACGAATTCCGATTTGCCCGAGCCGGTCATGCCGGCCACCAGGCCATGGGGGCCGTGGGCATTCTGATGGATGTCCAGGGACATGAGCGCGCCGTCCGCATCCACGCCGACGGGCGCAGCCAGGGTCTTGATGGGGTCGGACTTGCGCCAGCGGCTGCTCAGGTCGCACTGGCCCACATTGCCCCAGCGCATCATGGCGTAGAAGGTCAGCGAATCCGGCAGAGCCGTCTCCCCTGCCGAGCCAGTCAGGTGCATGCGGCCCAGCTGGGCGGCAAAATCGCGCAGCTGCTTCACCGGCACCGCATCCTGGCGGAAGGGCACGGGCGATTCCATATCGTCGATGTTGGGGTAGAGGTAGCCCTCCTGCTCGTTCAGGGTGACGACGGACTTACACTCCTTGGGCAGCTGGCTGACGCGGTCCGCCAGGGCAATGACGCTCAGCGGCCGCTGGTGGATATCATGGATGCCCCGCATCAGGGCCTGACACTGCTCCGCCAGGCGCATATCGGCGATAACCGCCACGCAGTGCACATCGCTGTCCTCGCGCCGCGCCCTGTCGGAGGTGGCGAAGGAATCCAGGTAGGAGGAGATATAGCGCATGGAGTCGCGCTCGGTGGCGATGGCGCGCAGCTCGTGGTTATCGCTCCACAGGTGCGGCAGCCAGCGGGCCCATTCCCAGTCCGCCTCCTCGCTCTTGGGGTAGATCAGCACCAGCTTCATCTCCGTGTAGCTGTGCTGGGCGCAGAGCTGCAGCAGCAGGCCCTGCACATAGCGCATGCGCACCTCATAGCTGGCATAAACGCCCAGGATGCCCGTCTCCTTCAGCGAAAGGATGAAGGGCGCATCCGGCACGGTGCGCTTCTTGTCCTGGAACTCCTGCACGGCACTGCGCATCACGTCCTCATCCAGGGTGAAGCCCTGGCGGGGATAATCAATGTGCACGTCCACCGGCAATTCCGCCGTGCCCAGGCGCAGATCCAGGAAGTCGCGGTGTTTGGGGATACGGCCCCACACCAGCGGGCTCTGCTCCTGCACCATGCGGGCCAGGCGCATGTTGTCCGGGTAGGTGGAAAGCAAGTATTCCTTCTGCTCCCTGCCGATCCGGGCAATCCGATCCTCAAAGGAGGCCAGATACGCCAGGTACTTCGCCTGACGCTCTTCCTCCTTCTTCTCATTCCGCTTGTCGGTGTACTTGCGGGTGACGATGGGCATCACCAGGCCGCCGATGAACATGCTGCCCGCCATGAACAGCGAGGGTAGCGCGCGCATGATGCCGCCGCCGGCCAGCGCCACATTCTGCAGGGAGGACACCGCCATCATCATCGAGGACATGCTCATCAGCGCCGAGGAGCCGACGGTGAAGACCAGGGGCATTTCCTCATTGTTGGGCTTGTTGGGGGGATTTTCGACCTGCAGCTTCGCCGCCTCGCGCTTGAAGGCGATGCGGGGGCTGCGCTCGAAGATCAGCTCCTGCTCCTCCCCCGCATGCGTCT
Organism: Christensenellales bacterium; assembly: GCA_045126095.1. Taxonomy (GTDB): domain Bacteria; phylum Bacillota; class Clostridia; order Christensenellales; family Aristaeellaceae; genus UBA11524. The sequence goes on from JBGVOA010000267.1 coordinate 2,195, forward strand.
TCTGGCGGCCCGCTGCACCGTCCTGGGCCATCCGGCGGCTGAAGGGCTGCAGCCTCGCGGACACCGTGTAGGGCGTGAGCAGGCTGCGCACAGCAATGCAGGAGCCCAGGAAGGCCACGCGCAGGCCGAAGAGATCCATCACGTCGCCAGGCACGATCTCCTTTTCGCGGACAGCGCTGCGGTTGAGGTAGGTGCCGTTGGTGCTGTTATCGTCCTGCAGCACGATCCGCCCGTTGTCAATGCGGATCAGCGCATGGGAGCTGCTGATGAGCTGGCAGGGGTAGTTGATGTCGCACTGGCCGTAGCCGATGGTGAGGGTATCGTTCAGCGGCAGCTCAAACACGCGCACGCCGCCTGCGGCTTGCCCGGGCTCGGCACAGAGCATGAAGTAGCTCTCTGCGTTGGCTGCGTCGGAAATCACCAGCAGCAATCCATGGGACAGCGTCACGCCGTCCGCCGCGCGGCCCTCGTGGTGCAGGCGCGCCCGGGACGTGGCATAAGCCACCCAACTGTCTCCCTCGCGGTCAATATCCACCAGGGGACGCTTGGTTCCCGTGGCGTCGGTATGCTCCAGGCGGAAGCCCTCTTCGTTGTGCTCCGCCGCGTCCACCGCGCACAGGCCATGATGTTTGTTATAGAGATATAGTATCATTTTCTGCACCTTCTGTGTCCGGTTTTATCTGATCGTAGCTGAAGTACACAATATCCGTAATGTCACAGATGCGGACGGCCGGAGCACAGCTCTCTCGTCGTCCTCCCCTTGAAATGTCTATTCGCTTTACGGAACCCGCTCCGGACATCCGCAGGAGCCCCCTGCCTTGCCCGTGTATATCATGCTTATTCCATGAATCGCATTCTTTGTCTACCAGAACCTGAAATATGTTCCATAATATACAAGCAAGCGCCAGCCCTCACAAAGAAGGCTGGCGCTGCATGGGTATTCATTATTTCACCGTCAGGTTGGAGAAGGTGCAGCTTTCACGGGTAAGGACGAATTCGTCCGTGGCGACCTCGCTGGAGGATTCCATGCCCCGGGGCATTCCACCCATGCCGCCCTCCGGGGGCGTGAAGCCCTCGGGCATTCCACCAGGACGCTGGCCGAAGCCACCCTCCGGGGGCTGCATACCCTCCGGCATTTCGCCACCGAAGCCCTGGCCGGGATCAAAACCTTCCGGCATTTCACCGTCGAAACCCCGGTCTGGGTCAAAGCCCTCCGGCATTTCACCGCCGAACCCACGGCCCGGATCGAAACCCTCCGGCAGCCCGCCACCGAAGCCTCGGCCGCCGCCAAAACCCTGGCCAGGCTCAAAGCCCTCCGGAGGCTGCATCCCGCCCATGGCGCGCTGCTCTGCCACGCCCGCGCCATGCACCAGCTGGCGGCCCGGCGTGTAGGCGGTGATGGCGGTGTACAGGCCGTCCTGCTGCTCACCCTCGATTTCGCCGCCCAGGTAGACGCGGTAGGTCGCGCCCTCCACCAGCTCCGGCGTGGAGAAGGCAATGTACATGTAATCGTGGGGGGAAATCGTAAGCGAAGACGGGCTGACCCGCCTCGTCGGTGACAACCAGCAGGTCGTCGGTGGACTCAGCGAACTCCAGCATCATGAACAGCTGGGCGGAGTCTGCCTCAATGGGATCGTACATGTTGCCCGCGCCGACGATCACGCCGCCGTTGATGGTGGAGCCCATATCGGAGTCGATGCCGCCGTCCTGGCTGGTGGGGTGGGCCAGGTTGATGGCCGTGCCGCCGTTGAAGACGATCCAGCCGTTGGAGTCGATGCCGTCGCCCTCGCCGCCCGCCGCTGCACGCACGGCGGAATACACATAGCCGTCGTTCATGGTCAGCACGCCCACGCCGTCCTCGGAGACGTTGAGGGGATCATCGCCGGCATTAATGTGGAACACGCCGCCATTGATCGTCATGTGGCCGTACTTGACCTCCACGCCCTCGTTGTCCGCCTCAACGGTCAGGCTGCCCGAGCCCTCAAAGCCCAGGGACACCAGGGAGCAGACCGCACCGTCCAGCTTGGTATCGGTTTCCTCGATGCGCACAGTGTGACTGCCGGTGACGAGGTTCTCGCTGCCCTCCGCCAGCTCGATGGTCACGCCGTATTCACCCGCCGCGCGTGGA
>JBGVOA010000268.1:0-1620 GCA_045126095.1 Christensenellales bacterium
CACCGACGCCGCTGACGAGGCCGTGCCTGCTGAGGTGCCCGCAGAGGAACCTGCCGAGGCTGCCGCTGCGGAGACCGCCGAAGAAGAGACTGAGCCCCTGCTGTAAGGGGCGTGTGACGAGCGTCACCATAAGAGGAAGCCGGAAAGCCCGGCGAGAGGGATAGGAGTGTCAAGTTTATGGCCCGTAGTACCGCCCGTGCGGCAGTGATGCAGATGATTTTTGAGAACCTGGCCGGCGGCGAAGGCGGCGAGGAGACGCTGCAGATGGTTTATGAAGCCCTTCGCGAGGAGGGCGTGCCCGGCGTGGCAGAGATCGGCGAGAAGGAGCCCGGCAAGTCCGACCGCGCGTATATCACCCGCGTGCTGGAGGGCGTGCTGAACAACCTTGACGATCTGGACGCGGAGATTCAGGCCGCCAGCCCCCGCTGGCAGCTCACCCGCATGGCGAAGGTGGATCTGACCATCCTGCGCCTGGCCACCTGGGAGATCCTCCATGAGAAGGACGTGCCCGGCTCTGTGGCCATCAACGAGGCCGTGAAGCTGGCCAACCGCTATTCCGAGCCCACCAGCGGCCGCTTTGTCAACGGCGTGCTGGGTGCGGTGCTCCGCAAGAAGGAGGACGCGCAGTGAAGCGCGTCGTCATCGGCGTGGACACCAGCTGCTACACCACCTCCGTCGCTGCGGTGACGGTGGAGGGCGAGGTGCTGGCCAGCTGCCGCAAGCTCCTGCCTGTGCCGCAGGGCGAGCGGGGGCTGCGGCAGTCCGAAGCCGTATTTACTCATGTGCGTCAGCTCCCGGAGCGCTTCGAGGAGCTGGCGCAATTCGTGCGTGATGCGAAAATCGCGGGGGTGTGCGTTTCCCGCACGCCCCGCGACGACGCTCAGTCCTACATTCCCGTGTTCCACGCAGGGGACGCTCAGGCTCGCGGTCTGGCTGCGATGCTGGGCGTTCCCTGTTTTGCTACGACGCACCAGCGGGGCCACATCGCTGCGGCGAAGGTCGAAAGCGGCATTCGCGAGGGAGACCTGCTGGCCGTGCACCTCTCCGGCGGCACCACGGAGCTGCTCTCCGTGGTAGGGGAGGAGCTGACGCTGCTGGGCGGCACCCTTGACCTGCATGCGGGTCAGGTGGTGGACCGCACCGGCGTGGCGCTGGGGCTGCCTTTCCCGGCAGGCCCGCATCTGGAGCAGCTGGCGCTGCGCGGCCACAGCGAAGCCCGGCTGACCATGACCACCCGCGACGGCGGACTGCACTGCCACTTTTCTGGCGCGGAGACGCAGGTACAGCGGTGGATCGCGGACGGCGCGCTGCCCCGGGAGGACATCGCCCGCGAGGTCTACGACCTGCTGGCCCGCACCGTGGCCCGTATGATCTGCGCAGGCGCGGAAAAGACCGGTATCCGCCAGGTGCTGATCGCAGGCGGCGTGGCGTCGTCGGCGCTGTTCCGGGAGATGCTGCGCGAGCGCATCGCAAAGCGCGACCGAAACCTGCATGTCTGCTTCGGCAAGCCGGAGTATTCCGGGGACAACGCCGTGGGCGTGGCGCTGATTGGCGCGGAGAAGCTGCGGGAAACGCAGCATTTCAACTGAAATCAACCGAAATATGGAGGTCATAGCTATG
>JBGVOA010000269.1:0-5444 GCA_045126095.1 Christensenellales bacterium
CCTGCCAGCCGCGCAGCACCACGCTCATCTCGTCCACGCCATTTTCATTCAGCTCAGAGATGATGTCGAGCGTTTCTTCGTAGCTGGTCATCACAACGTCCTGCTTGCCGAAGATGTAATTCTCGCGCTCCAGGCCCACAAAGTCCAGCTGGACATCGAAGGGACGGTCACTGGCATTGGCAAAGACGCCCTTTTCGGTCAGGTACTCACGGTACGCCACCGCCAGGCCCGCATAGGTCGCGCTGGCGCCATCCTCCAGGAGGAAGTGCTGCACGATATCCATGCTGCGGCGATGCTCCGTACGGGTCTTCACCGCGCCGGCAGTGTAATCCGGCGAGCTCACCGGGCCCATCGGCTGGGAGAAGACGTAGCGGAAATTGAAGTTCGCACACGCATAGTCAAAACGGGACTTGTTGGTGCCATTCATGTACGCATAGATGGTGGCGCCCACGTCGCCCTCCTCCAGCACGCTCAGGTAGCCGATCTGATCATCGGTATGCACCATGCCAAAGATGGGCATCACAATCGGCTCCACGGGCACCGTGTACTCATCGCGGTAGGCGTCCTTCTCGCTGATGTTGTCGCCATACACAGTTCGGCTGAAGTAGTTGCCATACAGGCCGGTGTTCTTCTTCTCATCGGTGATGTTGTTCTTCAGCTCGATGAGTGCGCCCTGACCATCCGGGATGATCATATAGCCTTCATTGCCGCCCATGTAGGAATAACCCAGCAAGGGGAATATGTACAGGCCGGCAGCGGTGTAGGAGTTGTAGTGCTTCTCCAGGATATCCGTCTCCAGGAAGCGGAAGGCAGAGCCGTCAGGCAGCTTGCCCACGGCATAGGTGTTGGTACGGAAGTCCACCACCTGATCCATCGCCAAGGCAGCTGCGCGGCCCTCAGCATCCACCACGGCCACCGTGGGGGTCGTGGCCAGCTCCCTGTCCAGCGGAAGCGCCATGGACTTGCCATCGCTCATCTTCACCAGGACAGTGCCGTCGTTCTTCACACTACCGATGTAGTCCGCCGGAAGAACATACTCAGCGCCATCGGTCACAAGCTTGTAGGTACCGTCAGCCTGAGTCTTGATCACCACGCGGTAGTGAGGGATCTCGATCTCCCCCGCGTCGGTGGACAAGGCAACCGTGCGAACCGTAAGGGGCAGGGCTTGCACCGTCGTGTCGCTGACATTGACATTGACCTGCGTCTTTCCCTTGGCCTTGGGCGCTGCGCTGGCGTCAACAATGTACTCTGCGCCGTCAGCCGTGATGAACACGTATTCCGTCTCAGAAGACACTGTTTCGTAGCGCTTGATGTCCACGCGCTCCTCCCCTTCCGCTGTGCGCATCACAACGTAGGGTTGATCAAGGGTCTCCACGATGGAGTCCAGCGGCACATTCACATGCAGTCCCGCATCGTCCATCGTCAGGATCAGGTCATGGCTGATGCCGATGCTGGGATAGCTCACATGCGCTGTGAAGCCATCCTCGCGGTAGTCATAGGTAATCTGGCAGTCTTCGCTGCCGTAGGGGTTGATCTGCTCCAGGCTGGGCTGGATATCTTTGATATACTCCAGCGTCACGCCAGACTTGTAAAAGTTGACAGAACGCTCCACCTTTTTCTCGCTGCTCAGTTCTTCATCGTTCATCACCGTAGAGAACAGCAACTTCCCGTTGGCTCGGCTTTCCACAATGATGGACAGCATGGGCTCGTACAGGTAGAGGTTGAAGCGGCTGCTCTGGGCAACCAGCTGGTACTCCGCAGGGATCTGGGGGTTGCGCGCTTCGCTTGCCGGCTCTGCTTCCTCCGCCTGCACGGTCATTACCAGCAGGCACATCAGCGCCAGCACAAGGGCGGTCAGCCGCCGCAGGTTAAACCTTCTTGACAAAGCGATACACCACCTCTCCGTAGACGGACGTAATGAAATCCCACAGCTGGCTGATGAGCATATACAGCACAACCGCCAGCGCAACGACCACCAACACTGTAAACAGGGTCAGCAGAATGGTCACGATTGTCTTGCCCAGGGTGTAGTCGTTCTGGTACATGATGACCAGGATGACCAGCAGCACAGACCAGCCGATGGACACCACATCAATGAGGGTAATGAAGAACGCCTCATTGAAGGAGAGCACGTTGGTCAGCAGCAGCTTGATGGGCATGAAGATGATCACGGGGGTCAGCGCGTATGCACAGCCCACAAACAGGTCACGGAAGCTGGACTCGCCATCGGTGATGGTACACACCAGATAGCAGCAGATGACCAGCAGGAAGAACACGCCGAAGACCAGAAGCGCGTCGTTCAGGAGCGCGTAGTAGCCATCCGGTACGGTCTTGAACAGGAAGCCCGCAAAGTAGGTGTTGATCACGTACAGCACGAAGAAGATCAGCAGCACGATCATCGCAGACAGATAACCGGCGCGCTTTTCCCTCTTGATGCCATAGCAGGCGTCGAAGGGATTGTGCAGGATCTCTCCGCAGTACAGCACCTGGGAGACGATCGGGATGCCGCAGATGCGATCGCGCAGCCAGCGGAAGGGCTTGAAGATCTTCCAGCGGCGGTCGCAGAACTTGAGGAGCTGCCACAGGACGATCACCGCCACCAGCACAGCAATGATGGTCGCAATGTTGTCATGCAGCCAGGTGGAGCGGAACTCCCACCAGGCGTCGGAGTAGCCCTGCAGCTCGTTGCCGTTGCGGTAAGCCTCCATGGCTTCCTCGAAGTTGTCCTCACGATAGAGGGCCTCGCCGTAGCCGACGGACGCATAATTGAACATGGAGTTCATACGCAGCACTTCCAGCCAGTGAGGCTTGGACTCGCCGTACTTGCCATCCTGGAAGAGGCTGAACGCCTCGTGCACGCGGTTGGCAAACTCCGTCTCGCGCAGAACCTGCACGCTGCGCAGCTCGCTGTCCAGCACGTAGATGTTGTAGTCATCATCCACCGCCAGGCCAACGACCGTGTTGAACATACCGATACGCTGCTCGCCGCGGTCCTTCGCACCGAAGGAGAAGAGCATCGCACCCTCCGCCGTGTACTCGGTGATGGTGCCGCTGGCCGTCACCACAAACACGCTGCCCGAAGCATTCACCGCCACGGCGGAGTTGCCCATGGTGATGAAGTCCACCGTCATGGTGTTCTTGCCCGCCACATTCAGGCGACGGATCGCGGTCGGGTCCGTGGGCGAGCTCAGGGCAGAGTTGACAGTGTACACCATGCCCTTCTCGTCGATCGTCAGGTTGCTGACCGAGTTGGACTTGATGTCGCCCATCACAAGGTTGTTATCCTTGAACAGGGCCTGCTTGATCTTGGTGATGAAGTTGACGTTGGTGTTGGTTGCACCGTAGTAGCCAAGGAATTCACCCTCGCCACTGGGCGAGATCTGAATGATGCCGTTGGTGTTGCCGTTGGAAGCAATGTAGAGATTGCCGCGCCGATCCAGCACCAGCTTGTTGGGCATGTAGCCGTTTTCGTCACCAAAAAGCTGATGGGTAGGCTTGCCGAACTTTTGCAGGAAATTTCCCTCAGCGTCGTACTTGAAGACGGCCCTGTCCTTTTCAGCGGCGATGTAGATGCTGAACTCATCGTCAATCGCAACGCCATTGATGGAGCGCAGCTTCTTGCCCGCGTCCGTCTTGGGCTCGATCACCTTGACCAGCTCGCCCTCTGTGGTAATCACCACAATGCGGGGATTCTTGGCTTCATCGGTGATGTAGAGGTTGCCGTCCGGGCCAAGACGCATGTCCGTGGGCTCCTCCAGGGAGATATCCCCGAAGTGCACCATAGCCCGCACAGGTTCGTAGGCCGTCTGCGTCTCCACGGTCATACCGCCGTTACCCAGGGAGTAAGTGCGGTAGGGCGTCGCCGCCTGCGCAGTGACGCAGAAGGACAGCGCCATGAGGAGGATCAGCAGCCATGCTATGAATTTCTTCATCTGTATCCTCCTTTACTTCAGGCCCGAGTGCGCCATGGTGTTCATGACCGCGCTCTGGCTGACAATGAAGAGCAGCAGGTTGGGGACGAACATGATCAGCGCCGCAGCCGCCGCAATGCCCTGACCCTGCACCGTGCCGGTGCCGGAAAGGGTGTTCATGTAGAACGCCAGCGTACGCAGGCTTTCATTGGACATGAAGAGGTTCGAGGTCTCGGTGTTGTTCCACACCTGCTGGAAGGTCAGGATGCAGCCGGTCGCGATGGCGGGCTTGACCATGGGCAGGATGATCTTGCGGTAGATGGTGAAGGCGTTTGCGCCCTCCAGCTGCGCGGCCTCCAGAAGGGAGTCCGGCACCTGATCCATGAACTGCTTGATCAGGAACAGACACACAGGCATGGCAATCAGCGGCAGAACATGCGCCAGATAGCCATCCATGATGCCAATGGCGGAGATGGTCAGGTAGCGCGGGATGACCACGGCCGTAGCCACGAACATCAGCGCCAGGTTGTTGATCTCCATCATCGGGCCCTTGAGGCGGAACTTCATCTTGCTCAGCGCGAAGGCCGCCATGGTGGAGATGACGATGGCGAGGATCAGCACTGCCGCGGTGACCAGCAGGGAGTTGAACACATAGCGGGAGAAGGGAATGGTCGCGCCCGCCGCCTGCTGGAACAGGTTGGTGAAGTTAATGCCCGAGGGATTCGAGACGAAGAACTTCGGAGGGAATGCGAACAGCTCGTCCATGGGCTTGAAGGCGTGACAGACGATGTACACGATCGGCGCGCCCATCAGGACAGCCAGGGGCAGCAGGTAAACGTAGAACTTGATCTGGGAGCGGTCAAACTTTTGCGGATTGACCTTGTTTCCTTTAATAGCCACTTGATCCCCTCCTTTCTTAATCCTTTTCCTCAAAGAGCTTGCGGGCCACGAAGGAGAACGCGTAGATCAGCGCCAGCAGCGCCACGGAAACCGCCGCTGCATAGCCCATCTCATAGCGGGCAAAGCCGTAATCCTCAACGTGGTTGACCATCAGCTGCGCTGCGTAGCTGGGCGTGGGGTTGGAGCCGGTCAGCATCACGCCGATGGCGCCCTGCTGGAAGGCGTTGGTCACCGCCATCACCGCGCCGAAGAGCATCTGCGGCTTCATGGACGGGATGGTGATGTAGATGACCTCCTGGAAGCGATTGCGGATGCCGTCGATCGCGCCCGCCTCGTACAATTCGGGGCTGACGTTGAGCAGGCCGGCCAGCATCGCCAGGAAGCCCACGCCCATGGAGGACCACAGCGCCACAATGATGACGATGGGCATGATGTAGGTGGCATTGGAGAGCCACAGAATGGGCTCATCGATGATGCCCAGGGCGGTCAGCATGTAGTTGGCAATGCCGCTCTGGTTGCCCAGGAACACCGTGCGCCACACGACGCTCATCGCCACGCCTGCCGTCATGGAGGGAGAGTAGAGGATCAGCGCCAGCACGGTGCGGGGGCCCTTCGGGATCTGGCTGAGGGACC
>JBGVOA010000270.1:0-2815 GCA_045126095.1 Christensenellales bacterium
CGTGATGCCACGGGCCTTCTCTTCGGGAGCCTTGTCGATGTCGGCGTAGTTCATCGCCTTCGCGGAGCCCTTCTGAGCCAGCGTCATGCAGATGGCGGCGGTCAGAGTGGTCTTGCCGTGGTCGACGTGACCGATGGTACCGATGTTAACGTGCGGCTTCTTGCGCTCATAGCGTTCCTTAGCCATGGGTAACTCCTCCTTCTAATACCGGACGCACCTGAGTTTTGGCGCGTCACAACGTAAAACTGCGAAGGCCGTTTCCGGCTTCCGCTGCTTTCCGGTTGGTTGATGCGGTGTTGGAGCGGGCGATGGGAATCGAACCCACAAGGCCAGCTTGGGAAGCTGGAGTTTTACCACTAAACTACGCCCGCACGTCCCGCATCAAGCCCGACCAGACTTGGGACACATCTATTTTAGTCAAATCTGTGTGTTCTGTCAAGGGGTTCCGGCATTTTTGCAGCACTTTTCTTGTGCTGACCGGGCAAAACCGCGCCCGATGCTGCCATCCTCCCATGTATACTGCGCGATTCCTCAGGCGTCGCTGGCTTTCTCCCCGCGCACGCCCATGCCCAGCACCTGCGCCAGCTGCTCCTCCTGCTCCGCCAGAGGCTTGTCCACATCGTACATCACAGGGCGGGCAATGCGGAAGGCGTGCTCCTTGCGGTCGATGTAAACCGGCCAGAGGCGCAGCGCCTTGCCCGTCATGCGGTGGTACATCACGCACAGGTTGAGCCAGCCGGTGTTGATCCGCTCGTCGTATTCACCGTAGCCGCTGGGCTTCTCCGGGAAAATCACCACATGCTTGCCCTCCTTGAGGGCGCGCAGGCTCTGGCGCATGGTGGTCATGACCCGCGCATCATGATAGACAGGGATGGTCGGCGCACTGCCCAGCACCGGGGGCAGGATCGCCGCAGCGACGTGCGGGATCGTGGCGGAATACAGGGGCGCGAGCTTGCTCTCCGGCTTCCACCAGAAATCGTGGCGGACATACTCGGCGCACTCCTTGCGCTCCAGCACCTGATGGTTGCACCAGATGGCCACATTCGCCGCCAGCGGAAAGCTGATGGACATATAGATCGGGCCCATCGCGCCCACATGGCTGCACACAAACACGCAGGGCTCATCGATAAAGGGCTCCTCCCACACCGTTTCCATTTTGGGGGAAACGAGGCGGAAGCAGCCGCTGAGGAAGTTGAAAAGCTTTCCCATTCAGACTGCTCCTTCTGTAATACCAAACTAACAATTTATTGTAACACGTTCCGCTGAATTATGCAACGACTTTATGAAGCACGCATGAACCGTCTGCATCCCGCATACACATCAGCAACCTGCAGCGCGCTGCCGACCTGCGCAAAGGAGAGCCGCCATGAAGCCACGCCGTCTGTTTCCGCTCCTGGCCCTTATGCTTACCGCCGCCCTGCTGGCAGCGCTGCCCCTGGCGCTGCGCCCTGCCGCAGACATACCAGGCCTCACGCCCGCCCGGCGGACGCTCCTGCGGGTCTGGGTCACCTCTGCACCCGGCGGTGCGCAGGCCTGGCTGACCCAGCAGCTGAGGGCATTTGAAAAGCAGCATCCGGGGGTGATGACCCACCTGCGCATCGTCAGCCCGGCGGAGCTTTCCTCTCCGGACGCGGTGCTGCCGGATGTGCTTCTGTGCATGCCCGGCGACCTCCACGACCCTGCCGCATTCTTCACCCCCCTTTCGGCGGACGACGCACTGCTGGAGCCACTTCTGCAAAGCGGACGCTGCCAGGGCGAGCAGTACGGGCTGCCGCTGTGCTGGGGCGCGTGGGTGCTGGCAGTGGACAGCGCGCTTGACCCCGTACCCGCCGCCACGCCCGCGCCCACAACGCTGCTGGGTCGCCCCTCTGCAACCCCTGCACCGCAGGAGGCGCTCCCCTATCCGCTGGCGGCTGCATCCCAGGCGGACTGCCCCCTGCTGAGTCCCGGCGGCACAGCGCTCTTTGCCCTGAGCAGCCTGCTTCCGCCCGATTCCCGTCCGCCGCTGCCGGAGGATTTCGCCCGCCACACCGCCCATGAGGTCTACGCAGCCTTTCAGGCGCGCCGCTGCGTCAGCGCCATGCTGACCACCGGGCAGGCCACGGCCTTTTCGGCGCTGGTCAGCGGAGGCGGCGGCTTCCCCTTCCGCATCCTCGTGCCGGAGGAGATCGTCACCGACCAGGTCTGGCTGGCGCACCTCACCCCCGATGCGCCCGGGGAGGCTGCCGAGCTTCTCGCTTTCCTCACCGGCAGACAGGCGCAGCAGGCGCTCTCGGCCCAGGGGCTGCACACCGTCCGGGATGATGTACAGCTGTACGCCAGCGGCTTTTCCGCCCAGGTGGAGGAGGCCGCCCGGCGCAGCCTGTCCGCCGTGAATGCCTACCTCCCGCCGAACGCTGTGCTCTCCGCTGCCTGGAAGGCCCTGCATCAGGCGGACTGGCGCAGCGCGCTCCCGCCCCTTTTGTGACGCATAATCCGGCGGATATACGGTCACCCTACCCACACATCAAAGCGCAAAGGAGCTCTGTATCATGGAAAGTCAGGCCCGTACCCATTCCCATTCCGGTTGGCAGACCAGTGAAACCGACCGCCTCTTCACCGCCGTGAGGCAGGCCAGCGCCGAGGGCGTGCCGCTGCGCACCGTATTTGAGCAGCTCTCCGGCGATCTGGGCCGCAAGCCCAACAGCATCCGCAACTATTACTACGCCTGCCTGCGCCAGCAGCCGGACGCCGCCCCCCGCATCCCCGCCTTTCAGCCCTTCACGGAGGAGGAGACCCACCACCTGCTGCGCGAGGTGCTCATGGCCCGCGGACG